>CAJAYZ010000926.1 GCA_903949225.1 uncultured Planctomycetaceae bacterium | reverse complement strand
TGGCAAAGTAGCCTTGGGAGGCTTCGAATCAAAGGGAGGGTCTCATGGCTACGCGTTCCAACGGCTCCACATCCACCAATCCCCCGTCGTCGACGGCTGAGCGAAACGCCACGGGCGTGTCGCGCCGCGGCTTCGTTGCCGCCGGGTCGGCTGCCGCGGCGGCTCTGTCGGTGTCGGTGGCCCGTGGGGCCAACGCTGGCGGCAGCGACCGCCTCAAAGTCGGGCTCGTCGGCTGCGGCGGCCGTGGGTCGGGCGCTGCGTCCCAGGCGATGTCGGCTGATCCGGGGGTCGTCCTCTGGTCGATTGCCGATGCGTTTGCCGACCGGGCCGAGAGTGGTGCCGGCATCCTCCAGCGCGTCGTCGAAGAGAAGGCGGCCGCCGATCCGACCTGGGCGCAGCGGTTTGATGTCTCCGCCGACCGTCGCTTCACGGGGCTCGACGGCTACAAGCAGCTCATCGAGACCTGCGACGTTGTCCTCCTCGCCTCCCCTCCGGCCTTCCGGCCCTTCCACCTCAAGGCTGCCGTCGAGGCTGGAAAGCAGATTTTTTGCGAGAAGCCGATGGCGGTCGATTCGGCGGGGCTGCGGAGCATTCGCGAGACGGTGAAGCTCGCCACTGAGAAGGCCATCAACCTTGTCGCCGGATTCTGCTGGCGGTATTCGGCCCGCGAGCGCGACATCTACGACCGCATCCACTACGGTGCGATCGGCCCGGTTCGGGCCGTCTACACCACCTACAACGCGGCCGGTTTCCGCGGCGAGGTGCCCAGGCAGCCGGGCTGGAGCGACCTCGAGTACTACATCCGCAATTGGCAGTACTACACCTGGCTCTCTGGCGATCACATCGCTGAACAGGCGGTCCATTCCCTCGACAAGATCGCCTGGGCGATGAAGGATGTTCCGCCGGTGCGCGTCGTCTGCACCGGTGGCCGCGAGGTCCGTCCCGACGTGCCGCTCGGCAACAACATCTACGACCACTTCGGCGCCACCTTTGAATACGCCGACGGCAGCCGTGGCTTCCACATGTGCCGCCACTTCCCCAACTGCGGCAACGACAACAGCGACTACATCATGGGAGCCAACGGCTACGCCTCCGTCAGCGGCTTCCAGGACAGGCACGAGATCGTCACCGACGGCAAGGTGTGGCAGAGTGAAGCCAAGAAGAACGACATGTACCAGCAGGAGCATGACGAACTCTTCGCCGCCATCCGTGCCGGCAAGCCGATCAACGACGGCGTGCGGATGACCAACAGCACCGCAATGGCCATCATGGCTCGGATGAGCGCCTACACCGGTCAGGATGTCACCTGGGATCAGGTGTGGGAATCGAAAGAAGACCTCGCTCCGCCGTCGTGGGAGTTCGGCCCGGCGCTTCCTCCGCAGCCGATCGCCGTGCCAGGCAAGACGAAGCTGATTTGAACGGACGCTCTCAACAAAAACTTTGAACGGATAGTCTCGGGGAATCTCCGCCGATCTCACTTTTCTTGGGGGGCGGGGTGCCTCTGGGATCGACCGAGGGACCACCATGACGACACAGCCAGCAGCCCCTCGTGGGCAGGCGGGAGCCCGTTCGGCCGCCGCCGCTCTGCTCCCGATCTACCGCGGGCCCCTCCCGCAGGCGACGCATCAGCACGGCAGCCCGATCGAGCGGTTGCCGGTGACGGTCTACGAGCAACCGGGTGATGCCAGCCGCGCCGTCGCCCGCGAGATCGCCGAACTCGTTCAGTCGCGCGCCGCGGCCGGCCGGAAGACCGTCCTCGGCCTCGCCACCGGGAGCACGCCGGTGGGCGTCTACGACGAGCTGATCCGCCTCCATCGCGAGGAAGGGGTCTCGTTCCGCAGCGTTGTGACCTTCAACCTCGACGAATACTGGCCGATGGATCGGGGCGCGCTGCAGAGCTACCACCGCTTCATGCGCGAGCATCTCTTCGATCATCTCGACATCCCCGCCGAGTCGATTCACATCCCCGACGGGACGCTTTCCCGGCAGGACGTATTTTCCGCCTGTGAGAAGTACGAGGAGGCGATCCGGGCTGCCGGTGGGATCGATCTGCAGATCCTCGGCATCGGCCGCACCGGCCACATCGGCTTCAACGAGCCGGGGAGCCCCCCGGAGAGTCGCACCCGGCTGATCACGCTCGACCACGTCACGCGGGCCGACGCTGCCAGCGACTTCTTCGGTGAATGGAATGTCCCCCGCCAAGCGATCACGATGGGGGTGGGGTCGATTCTCGATGCCCGCCGCGTCATCCTCCTCGCGTTCGGTGAACACAAGGCGCCGGTCGTGGCTAGGGCCGTCGAGCAGGCGCCGTCGAGCCAGGTTTCCGCCAGCGCCCTCCAGCAGCATCCCGACGCCCGGTTCGTCCTCGATCGGGCGGCCGCTGCGGGGCTGACGCGCTTTGTTTCCCCGTGGCTTGTCGGGCCGCTCGATCTTCTCGGCATGGAGTGGACCGAGGGGCTCGTGCGGAAGGCGGTGATTTGGCTGGCCACCACGCTCCAGAGGCCGATCCTCAAGCTTACCGACGAGGATTACAACGAGCACGGCCTCCAGGATCTCCTCTCGACCTGCGGCCGGGCCTACGACATCAACATCGACGTCTTCCGCTCGATGCAGGACACGATCAGCGGTTGGCCGGGGGGCAAGCCGGGGCGGCCGCGCCGCCAGCGCTTCTCCCAACGGGCGGCGGCAAAATGGACCGGTGTCGTTCGCACGTCGGGCACGCCGACGCTCCCTGGCGACGACCCGTTCCCGAAGCGGATCGTGGTCTTCAGCCCCCACCCGGATGACGACGTCATCAGCATGGGGGGGACGTTCATCCGGCTCTGCGAGCAGGGGCACGAGGTCCACGTGGCCTACCAAACCAGCGGGAACATCGCCGTCTGGGACGGCGCCGCGGAGCGACACGCAGAGTTCGTCGAGGAGTTCATCCGCGCGTTCGCCGGCACGAGCGTGACCTGTTCGGAGGGGGTGTCGTCGGTTGTGGATCGGATCCGGACGTTTATCCGGGAGAAGCCAGCCGGCGCCGTCGATATTCCTGAGCTTCAGGCCGTGAAGGGGCTCATCCGCCGGACAGAGGCTCGGGCGGCGGCACGGCTCTCCGGGGTCGCCGATGAGCGGATCCACTTCCTCGATCTCCCCTTCTACGAGACGGGGCGCGTGCGAAAGAAGCCGATCGGACCGGAAGACGTGGCGATCACCTGCCGCCTTTTGGAAGAGGTCAAGCCACACCAGATCTACGCTGCCGGCGATCTTTCCGATCCTCACGGCACGCATCGGGTCTGCCTGGCCTCCGTGACCGCGGCGATGAAGCAACTCGAGAGTCGTCCGTGGGCAAAGGATTGCGAGTTCTGGCTCTATCGGGGTGCGTGGCAGGAGTGGGAGCCGCACGAGATCGACATGGCGGTGCCACTCTCGCCCGATGAGGTCCGCCGCAAGCGACTAGCGATCTTCAAGCACGAGAGTCAGAAGGACCGCGCTCTGTTTCCCGGCGCCACCGACCCGCGCGAGTTCTGGCAGCGGGCTGAGGATCGCAACCGGGCGACGGCCCAAACCTACGACCGGCTCGGATTGCCCGAATACGAGGCGATCGAAGGGTTTGTGCTTCACCATGGGTGAGCCGGCCGGAGGCGTGCCGGCGCGATGCTGTTTCTCTTGAGGCTAGTGCTCTTGGTAGTGACGGGGAAGTGACGGGGAAGTCACGCGCGAGCGCGTGACCGGGGTGGGGAGGATCAATCGGCGGCCTTCGGGGCGCGCGGAGGGGGCTTTGATGAAGACGAGAAATGTCGGTGTGATCGGCTATGGCTGGGCGGCAACGGCGCACATCGACGCCATCAATGCCACCCGGCAGGGACAGGTGACCGCGGTCTGCTCGTCGCGGCCCCTCGATGCCGCCGAACTCTCCGTCAAGCATGGTCGGCCGATGAAGGCCTACAGAAAGCTCGAGGATCTCCTCGCCGACCAGTCGATCGATGTCGTCGACATCACGAGCTATCCCAGCGAGCATCGGGATCAGGCCGTGGCTGCCGCAGCCGCCGGCAAGCACATCATCCTCGAGAAGCCGATGGCAAACTCGCCCGGCGAAGTGCGCGACATCGTCGCCGCGGCGACGAAGCATGGCGTGAAGGGATGCGTCTGCTTCGAGTGCCGGTTCTCGAGCCAGTTCCGCGTCACGAAGGCCCTCCTCGACGAAGGGCTCCTCGGCCGTCTCCATTACGGCGAAGTCGACTACTACCACGGCATCGGCCCCTGGTACGGCCAGTTCCGTTGGAACACCGGCAAGAAGGATGGCGGCAGCGCCCTCCTCACCGCCGGCTGTCATGCCCTCGACGCGCTAATGCTGTTGATGGGGGGCGAGGTGGAGAGCGTCACGAGCCTGTCGACGAAGTCAGCCAGCGAAGTCTTCGCCCCCTACGAATACGACACCTCGAGTGTCACCCTCCTCCACTTCAAGGGGGGCGCCGTCGGCAAGTCGGCGGCGATCGTCGACTGCCTCCAGCCCTACTACTTCCACACGCATCTGGTGGGGAGCGAGGGAAGCCTCCTCGACAACCGCTTCCATTCGCAGAAGCTCCATACCGACAGGCATGCCTGGAGCACGCTCGCCATGAAGCTCCTCGATTCCGGCGACGTCAGCGACCATCCCTACCAGGCCCAATTCCAGGCCTTCTTCGACGCCCTCGATGCCGGCGTCGAGATGCCGCTGACGAGCTTCCCCGAGGCCGCAAAGACCTTCGACGTGATCTTTGCCGCCGACCAGAGTGCCGCACACGGAGGCCAGCCGGTTCGGTTGGCCTGACACCTTTCCCGGCGTTGCCACGCCACCACCTTCCGACAAAACACGCCCCGCCGAGGATTTCGCTCATGAATCGCCCCAACCTTTGTCTCCTCGTCTGCCGCGCCATCGCGGCGGCGATCGTTTTCCCGCTCGCCTTCAGCGCCCGTCTGCCCGCCCAGGAGCCGGCCCCGGCCCCTGCCGCCACGGATCGGGAAGGGGCTCTCAATGCCGCAGCCGATGCCCGCGTGGCGGCGCTGGTGGCAGGGGATGTCGCCGCCCTCGGGGCGATCCTCTCCGACGATCTCCATTACATCCATTCCAGCGGGGTGGCCGACACGAAGGAGGCGTTCCTCGCCAACCTCGTCTCGGGGAAGACCAAGTATGTCGAGTACGCGCCGGGGGAGAGGTCGTGGCGGTTTCCGGCGCCGGGGATTGCGATCGAGTCAGGGAAGGCGCGGATCAAGGTCGTCAACGCCACCGGGCCGATGGCGGTCAACCTTTCCTATCTCGCCACCTGGCGCGAAGAGAACGGCCAGTGGCGGTTTCTCGCCTGGCAGTCGGCGCGGCTCCCGCAGCCGACGACACCGGCTGGCTTCACGCCCCTTTTCAACGGAAGTGACCTCTCCGGCTGGCGCGGCCGCCCTCACTTCGATCCGGCGGCCGAGGCGGCGCTCTCTCCTGAAGATCGGGCTGCGAAGCAGGCGGAGTGGGATGCCGACATGCGTCAGCACTGGAAGGTGGAGGGGGGAGAGATCGTCAGCGACGGTCACGGCGTGTTCCTCACCACCGATCGCGACTACGGCGACTACGAATTGCACCTCGAGTGGATGCTCCCGGAGTCGTGCGCCGACAGCGGCATCTATCTCCGCGGCAATCCCCAGGTGCAGATCTGGGATCCCGACTGCGAACGTGACTTCCAGCATGGCAGCCAGAAGGGCTCCGGGGGCTTGTGGAACAACCCCGCCGACAGCCCCGGCAAGTGGCCGCTGGAGCGAGCCGACAGCCCGACAGGCACGTGGAACACGACCCGAATCCGGATGCAGGGGGAGCATGTCACCGTGATCCTCAACGACCGTGTCGTCGTCGACGATGCGCGGCTGGCCAACTTCTTCGCCGCCGGCACGCCGCTCCCGGAGAAGGGTCCGATCCAGATTCAGACGCACGGCGCGCCGATGCGCGTCCGCAACGTCGCCATCCGTGAGCTCTCCACGCTCGAGGGGAGCGGCCCGGGGTGGCGCGATCTGACGGGCGAGGAGTTTGAGAACGTCAACGGCGAGCCCGACACGTGGACCTGGAAGGATGGCGGCGTTCACTGCACCGGCCGGCCGGTCGGCGTCATCAAGACGAAGCAGCCGGTCAAGAATCTGGAGATGTCGGTCGAGTGGCGGCACCTCACGAAGGGGGGCAATTCAGGGGTCTTCCTCTGGGCTCCCGCCAGCGTTCTCGAGAACCTCAAGCCGGGGGCGCTTCCTCCGGGCGGAATCGAGGTCCAGGTGCTCGATCATGGTTATGCCGAAGAGTACGAGCGGTCGACGGGGAAGAAATCGGATTGGTTCACGACCGACGGCGACGTCTTCCCGGTCGGCAGCTCCGACATGACGCCCTTTCCCCCCGTCGCCCCCGGTGGAAAGCGGAGCTTCCCCACCGCCCGTCATTCCCGAGGATCGCCTGAGTGGAATCACTACTACATCCGCGCCATCGACGGCGAGGTGCGGCTGTGGGTCAATGGCCACGAGGTTTCCGGCGGCACCGAATGCAAGCCGGCCGAGGGCTTTTTGTGTCTGGAGTCGGAGGGGGCGCCGGTCGAGTTCCGCCGCTTGAGGATTCGCCACCTCCCCTGAGCAAACCTCGACTGGCACCGATCGGGATTGCGACGATAATTCGAGGCTCGCCATCCTCGAGGAGTCATTGCCGTGCCGGTTCGTTCTCCCGTCGTCGCCCTGACCGTCATCCTCGCCCTCCTCGCTGGGGCAACAGCCTTCGCTGTTCCCGGCGGGCACCCGATTCCTTCGCCGAAGAAGCCGACCATCGCCGAGAAATCGGACGAGCCGGCGACGGCGGCGGCTGCGTTCGGGATGCGGGAGGGATTCGAGGCGCGGCTATTTGCGGCCGAGCCCGATGTTGCAAATCCCGTGGCGTTCTCGGTCGACGAGAAGGGGCGCGTGTTCGTCTGCGAGACGTTTCGGCAGGGGCGGGCGGTCAACGACAACCGCGGCCACGATGACGCGTGGGTCAACGCCGATCTCGCTGCACAGTCTCTCGAAGATCGCGATGTGTTCTACCGCCGGCTCCTCGACCCGAAGACGGTCGCCGAGTGGGAGCTCGATGACGATCGGGTGCGGATGCTCGTCGATACCGACGGCGACGGCGTCGCCGACGAAGCGAGTGTCTATGCCGATGGCTTCAATGGGCTGATGGCAGGGACGGCAGCCGGGATCCTCGCCCGGCGCGGCGAGGTGTGGCTTGCCTGCATCCCGTCGTTCTATAGGCTCCGCGATCTCGATGGTGATGGCCAGATCGATGGCAGCACCGGCGAGCGGCAGGAGCTCTCCACCGGTTACGGGATCCGGGTTGCCCTCCGCGGCCACGACCTCCATGGCCTCGTCCTCGGGCCGGACGGACGGATCTACTTCTCGATCGGCGATCGTGGCTACAAGATCTCCCTCGACGGCCAGACGTACCACGATCCCGGCAGCGGCGCCGTATTTCGCTGTAATCCCGACGGCACCGGCTTCGAGATCTTTGCCACGAGCCTCCGCAATCCGCAGGAGCTCGCCTTCGACGATCTCGGCAACCTGTTCACCGTCGACAACAACTCCGACGGAGGCGATCAGGCGCGGCTCGTCCACGTCCTTCCGGGGAGCGACTCGGGCTGGAACATGTCGTTTCAGTACATGGAGGATCGCGGCCCCTGGCACCGCGAGAAGCTCTGGCACACGGCCCACGATGGACAGCCTGCCTGGATCATCCCGCCGCTGGCCCACATCGGCTCCGGGCCATCGGGGCTTTCGTTCTATCCCGGCACCGGGCTGGGCAAGCACTTCGACGGGCGCTTCCTCCTCTGCGATTTCCGCGGCGGCGCGGCCAACAGCTCAATCCGCACCTTTCGCGTCGTTCCCAAGGGAGCGAGCTTCGCGCCTGCTGACGAGGAGGAGACCTTCCGCAACGTCCTCGCCACCGATGCCGAGGTGGGCCCGGACGGCAGCCTGTGGGTGAGCGACTGGGTTCATGGCTGGGAGGGGGAGGGGAAGGGAAGGATCTGGCGCTTCGTCCCCGGGCAGCGTTCGGCGGACGAGCAGGCGGAGGTCGACGAGGTGCAATCGCTGCTCGGCGGAGACTGGGAGCAACTCAAGGCGTCTCGGCTGGCGACACTCCTCGGGCACGTCGATCGCCGCGTGCGACTGGAGGCGCAGTGGGAGCTTGTCCGCCGCGGCGACGACGCGTCGCTCGAGGTGGTAGCTGCCGAACCGGAGGCGAAGCTGTTGGCCCGTGTCCATGCCATCCAAGGACTCGCCCAGATGGCACGAGGTTCCTTGCTCAGGCCTTCCGTGGTCCTCCCGTTCGGTCCGCTGCTCGGCGATCCGTCTTGGGCGATCCGCATGGTGGCCGCGCGGGAGCTCGGCGATTCCGGTGCCGCAGTCGATGAGGCCGACCGGGCGAAGCTCATCGGCTTGCTCCACGATCATGACCTCCATGTCCGTTCGGCTGCAGCTATCGCCCTTGGCCGGATCGGCCGGCAAAGCGGCCCCGATCCGGTGGCTGCGCGTGCGCTGGCTGCCGAAGCCGACGGCGTGGCGGCGGCCGATCCCCACTACCGCCACGCGATCGTGATGGGGCTTGCCGGTGTGAGCGACCTCGTGGGCCTCGCTGCGTTCTCCACCGATCCGTCGCCGCGGGTGCGTCTGGCCGCGGTGATCGCGCTGCGGCGTCTTGGCAGTGACGTCGTGGCTGGATTCCTCGACGATGCCGACCCGCGCGTGGCCACCGAAGCAGCCCGGGCGATCCACGATCTCCCGTTGGCTGGAGTGTGGAGCGAGCTTGCCAAGCGCGTTGCCACCGGACCGCTCGATGAGGCATTTCTCCGCCGGGCGGTGGCTGCGGCCGAGCGATCGGGGACGAAGGCCGATGCCGAGCGCCTCGTGGCGCTCGCAGCCCGGTCCGACGCGCCGGTCGCGATCCGTGCCCTGGCCCTCGACGTCCTCCGGAGCTGGAGCCAGCCTCCGGTGCGCAGTCGCGTCAACGGATCATGGCAGCCGATCGACCCGCGCGGTGCCGCCCCGGCCCGAGAGGCGCTCGAGACCGCGCTTCCCGATCTGCTCGCCTCGAATCTCGACGACACGCTCCGCGCGGGCCTCCTCAAGGGGGCCGCGGAACTGGGGATCGCCTCCGTCGGCCCGCTCTTGGCCGACTGGGCTCGCGACGGCTCGCGGAGCCCCGTCTCGCGGGCCGAAGCGCTCGTGACGCTCGACGCGGCTGGCGACACCTCGGCGATCGATCTTTCCGCGGCGCTCCTCCGCGACGCGAGCCCGGTTGTGAGGTCGGCCGCAAGGAAGGTACGGGCTGCCCGATTGCCGGCTGCGGAGACGGTGGCGGAGCTCGCACGGGCCGCTGCCGCGGCCGATGTCGGGGAGCGGCAGACGGCGATCGATCTCCTCGGCAGGATCGATGACCCGGCTGCCACGTCCGCCGTCGCGGCGCTCGTCGACGGGCTCCGATCGAAGCGCGACGCGGCCACGGAGCTCGAGATCAACGAAGCGGCTGCCCGCCGCCTCGGCCAGCAGGTGGCTGATCGGCTCGCCGCCGAACGAGTCGCCACGGCCCTCCAAGCCGACTCGACTGCCGCCTGGGGCGACTGCCTCGACGGCGGAGACGCGGCAAAGGGACGGGCGGTCTTCTTCGGCAAAGTGGCCGTGTCGTGCGTCCGCTGCCACCGCGCCGAAGGGGTCGGCGGCGACGTGGGGCCGAAGCTCGACGGGATCGCGAAGGAGAAGGA
>CAJAYZ010000925.1 GCA_903949225.1 uncultured Planctomycetaceae bacterium | reverse complement strand
CGGCGGCGAGGTCACGCTCCGACGGCAGATGGACGAGCTCGAGCCGATCGACGACGAGGACTACCTCATCCACATCACCACCGGCACGCACGTCCAACAGATCTGCCTGTTTCTCCTCGCCGAATCGCGGCATCTTCCTGGGCGCATCCTCCAGTGCTCCCCTCCCCGTCGCGGCCGAGCAGGCGCAGGACTCTGGCGGACGATCGATCTCGACCTCTCCCGCTACGACTCGATCGCCGCCCGCTTTGCCCTCGAGCAGCGTGAGGATTTGTCGTTTCTGAAATCGGGAATCGACACCCGCAGCCCCGCCTTCAATGCCCTCATCGGCCGCATCGAACGGGTCGCCGTGGCGAGCCCCTTGCCGATCCTCCTCACCGGCCCCACCGGCGCCGGGAAGTCGCACCTGGCGCGGCGGATCTATGAGCTCAAGCGCCGCCGCGAGCAGGTGCGGGGGGATTTCGTCGAGGTGAACTGCGCCACCCTCCGCGGCGATCAGGCGATGTCGGCGCTCTTCGGCCATGTCCGCGGCGCGTTCACCGGTGCCGCGGCCGCCCGGGCCGGCCTTCTCCGCGCGGCCGACCGGGGCGTGCTCTTCCTCGACGAAATCGGCGAGCTCGGGCTCGATGAACAGGCAATGCTCCTCCGGGCGATCGAGGAGCGGCGTTTTCTTCCGGTCGGCTCCGACACCGAAGTGGCAAGCGACTTCCAGCTCTTGGCGGGCACCAACGCCGATCTCCCCGCGGCTGTGGGCGCCGGCCGATTCCGTGCTGATCTCCTCGCGCGCATCGATCTGTGGACGTTCAGTCTTCCCGGCCTTGCCACCCGCCGCGAGGACATCGCACCGAATCTCGACTACGAGCTCGAGCGGGTCGCCGCGCGGAGCGGGCGACGGGTGACGATCAACCGTGAGGCCCGGGAACGCTTTCTCGCCTTCGCCGAGGGCCCCGATGCCCCCTGGCTCGGCAACTTCCGCGACCTCTCGGCCGCCGTCGAGCGGATGGCGACGCTTGCCACCTCGGGCCGAATCGGGCCAGCCGATATCGACGAGGAGATCGGCCGGCTCCGGTCCGCGTGGGAGGGGAGCGGTGCCGGCCGGGCCGCCGACGATCCCCTCGCAGCCCTGCTCCCTCGAGAGCGACTTGCCACCCTCGACCTCTTCGATCGGCTCCAGCTCGGCGCGATCGTCGACGTCTGCCGGAAATCGCGGTCGCTCTCCGCCGCCGGCCGTGAACTGTTCGCCGTGTCGCGGCAGGCCAAGGCGAACCCCAACGACGCCGACCGGCTCCGGAAATATCTCGCCCGCTTCGGCCTCACCTGGCACGACGTCGCCAGCCCCTGACGGGCATGCAACACAGCGTGCGCGACGCAGCGGGCCACGCTGCCACGGGTGGCCGGCATGGCCGCGAAAGCAGCACCGCTCACCGGCGTCTACCCGGCGGCGCCCAGCATCGTGCCGCTGCACCACACGCGCACGCCTCTGGCCTGGGCGAAGAGCGCCGTCTCGCGTGAGATCGCCTCACAGGCCACAACAGGGATCGCGACCATTCCAGCCTTCCGCAGGATCGCCGCCCGCCGCTCGGCCCTGACAACGTCGTCGGTGTCGCCGGTCGAGGAGACCTCGACGACGACATGGCTCGGCACCCCATCCACAAGCCCTGAGGCGATCGCATCCACCCGGAGCACCTCGTCGCATTCCTCGCTGTCGAGCACCGACTCGATGGCGTCGAGGACTTCGTCGTTGCGGAGGAGCTTGCTGCGCCTGAGGAACCGGCCGAGATAGGACGACAGCCGATCGCGGAACTGGAGCTCGAACGTCCGCCCGACAACCGCATCAGTGCGAATCGAAAGCCGCTCGACCGTGTTCGTCAGCGAACCGAGCGCCACGGCCAGTTCCGAGACTTTTGCCTCTGTTCGAGACTGCGCTTCAGCAAGCTCCGAGACTCTTCCCTCTAATCGCGACTGGGCTTCGGTGAGCCGGGATTGCCCCTCGGCCAACTCCGAGACTTTTGCCTCTGTCCGAGACTGCGCTTCGGCCAGCTCCGAGACTTTTGCCTCCGTCCGCGACTGCGCTTCGGCAAGCTCCGAGACTTTTGCCTCTGTTCGAGACTGCGCTTCGGCCAGCTCCGAGACTTTTCCTTCCGTCCGCGACTGCGCTTCGGTGAGACGGGCGAAGCCAGCGTCCACGACGGCGTTGTGGGATTCGATCGCCGCGCAGAGCTCACGAAACTCGGTCTTGGTGACCGCGTTGCGGGCCTCCTCGAACATCGGCCCGAGCGTGTGGGCGAGTGACTTCGCAGCCTCTTCGCCAAGCGTCAGCCGCAGATCTTCGTAGATGCGGTAGGTGTTCATGAGGGGATGAACTCCGATGCGGGGGCCGTCAGACACTCCTGAAAGGAGTGTACAGGCGTCTATTCATGACGTCAAGAAAGTCGCCCTACCACATCGAAGCCTTCAGCGTTCGCCGACGGCAAACAGATACTCCCCCGACTCGAGCGCCAGCACGACGCCTGCGTCCGTCGTCTCCATCACCCGCACCCCCGGCACGAGCGCCATCGCTCGCCCTCCCTCGGTGACGTCCTCGGGGGCCTTGGCCGCGACGACGAGCCGGCCGACGGTGTTGGGGGGAATCGTGACGCTCACTTCGACCTTGTCTCCCACCCGGCGCGAGTGGCTCCGAACCGTCCCACGCGGTGAGCGCCAGTCGGCCTTCACCCAGTCGATCGCAGGAAGATCGGGATTGCTGTCGCGGGAAGGGAGCCGAGGGTGGAGATGGACCGTCGCCCCTCCCGGCTCACCGACATCGATCCCGGCAAGCGTCCGAAAGCCCCACTCCATCACCGCGCCGAAGGCATAGTGGCTGAAGCTGTTCATGGCGGCGTTGTTGCTTCCGGTGGCGCCGTTAAAGCCGTGCTCCTTCGTGTAGCTGTCCCACCGCTCCCAGACGGTGTTGGCCCCCTGCTCCACTTCATAGCCCCAGCTGGGAAACTTCCGGCTCTGGAAGAGGCGACAGGCGAGATCGTGCTGGCCATGCGCCGAGAGCACCGGGAGGATCGCCTTCGTGCCCAGGAATCCGGTCGCCATCCGCGTGTCGTTGGCGGCGATACGGCCGACGAGTTGCCCGGTGACGACCGGGATCCTGTCTTCCGGCACCACTCCCGCCTCGAGGGCGAGGACGCAGGCCGATTGCGTCGCCACCGAAATCTGCCCCGAGGGGAGGAGATATTTTTTCCGAAACTGCGCAGCGAGATCGGCAAGTCGCTTGCGGTAACCAGCCTCGGCGTCATCCCGCCCCAGAGCCTCCGCCATCTCGGCCATCATCCGGGCCGACTGGGCGTGGTAGCAGAGATCGACATATTCGATCGGCGTCTCTTCCTGGACGTTGAGCCAGTCGCCCCAGGTGTTGCCGAGATTCACCCCCTCGAGCTTCGGGTCGGCAGCCAGCCGCCAGGCCATGAAGCGCTCCATCGAGGCCCAATGCCGCTCGACGAGCCGGGTGTCGCCGTACACCCGCCACATCGTCCAGGGACAGATCACGCCGGCATCGGTCCAGGCGGTGCCGTGGACGGCGCCGGGCGTGCCATGGGCCATCGGATACGGGCAATAGTCGGGATAGGCCCCGGCCGCCGTGCCGTGACGGACCTGCGCCTCCTCAACATCATCGAGCCACTTCGTGAAGAAGGCCGCCACGTCGGCATTGAAGGTGGCAGTCCGGGCATAGATCTGCGCGTCCCCCATCCAGCCGAAACGCTCGTCGCGCTGCGGGCAATCGGTCGGCACCTCGATGAAGTTGGCCCGCTGCGTCCACGTGGTGTTCTCCCAAAACTTTGTCATCACCGGATCGCTGCAGGCGAAGCTCCCGG
Organism: uncultured Planctomycetaceae bacterium; assembly: GCA_903949225.1. GTDB lineage: Bacteria > Planctomycetota > Planctomycetia > Pirellulales > UBA1268 > QWOP01. Next base: position 3,591 of record CAJAYZ010000925.1, on the reverse strand, counting down.
TGGGAAGCATGTCGTTGGAGAGGACGAGGCCAGTGAGCAGCGACGGCGGCGGCGTCATCCCCTCCGGCAAGCCACTCACCTCGACATACTGAAATCCGTGGTAGGTGAAGCGTGGCTGCCACGTCTCGAGGCCACCGCCGCGGCAGACGTAGGTGTCGACGGCACGGGCCCGGCGCAAGTTCTCCGTCATGAGCGTGCCATCGGCATGGAGCATCTCGCCGTGCCGCAGCCGGATCGCCGTCCCTGAAGGGGCCTCGACGGAGAGCCGGACAACGCCGGCGAAGTTTTGGCCGAAGTCGAAGACGAACACCCCCGGCTGCACTTCACGGACACTTTTTGCGGGGAGCTCGCCGACGACGCGGATCGGCGGCGCGGTGGAGGCGACGAGCCGCGGGGGCTTCGCAAAGCCGATCGCCGCCTCGCGTTCCACTCCCGATTCGAAGAAGGGCACGGTCTCGGTCGGCAGAGCCGCGGCAGCGATTGCCCGCCGCCACTGGTGAGGATCGGGCTCGAAGCCGGGCGTATCCCAGCCGGGCTGCGCCTGACGCGCGTCATGGTGCTCGCCCATGAGGAAGTCGGCCTCGCGCGTCGGCCCGGCCGACGACACTTCCCAGCTGGTGTCGGTGACAAACAACTCCCGCGTGCCATCGGCATACTCGACGTCGAGTTGCCCCATCAGCGCCGGCGTCGTGCCGTAGAAGTTGCGGCCGGTGCGATGGGGGCCGTAACCGACGAGCAACCCATAGCCGAGGTAGCCGGCATACCAGCCATCGGCCACCTCCGCGGCGAGGCAGGCGGCGCCCGGCTCCTTCGCGAGCAGGTGCGTGACGTCGTGACTGCGGGAATGGACACGCTGCGCGTAGTCGGCCCAGCCAGGGGCAAACCAGGCATCGCTCACTGGCTGGCCATTGATCCGCCAATCGACGAGCCCGAGGGCCGTGCCATGGAGGACGCCGCGCTTCACCGGCTTGGGGAAACCGACAACCTTCCGATATCGCCGTGCTGGTGGCAGATGGAGCGTGGCCGGATCGGCGTGGACGGCCGAGTGGTCGGGGGTCGAAATCCACTCCCCCTTCCAGTCGTTCGCCTCGAGTTGGCCGATCAGGAACGTTGCCGGGGGAGCGAACCGGGAAGGCACCCCAGCCTCATCCCACACCCGCACCGTCCAGTGGACGCGCTCGCCGGACACAAGCGGCTTGCCGCCCCACACGATCGAGAGCGTCTCGGACGATGCCACGACGCCGGAATCCCACCGATCGGCCTTCCCTGGCTCGAGCAGCCCGGGCGCCGAGGCAGCGAGAATCTGATACTTCGTCTGCCGCAGGCCGCGGCGGCTGTTGGGGCCTCCCTCGTAGCGCCAAGAGAGCCGCGGAGCCCGGGCGTCGATGCCCGAAGGATCGGTGAGCCATTCGCACAGCAAGCCCTGCGGGAGGAGCCCGTCGGCCGGCGGCGTGAGCCCACCATACCGCTCCCCCGACGAGTGCGGGATCGCGACAGCCGCGACAGACTCGATCGCCGCCCCTGGAGGGCCTTCAATCTCGATCCCTTCCGGGGCCCGGATCGTCGTGACAACGCTCCCGTCGGGGCGCTTCTCATGACGGACGAAGAGCGGGCCCCGCGGCGTCGGGTAGGTGCCCTCGGCCCACTGGAGCTTGCCGAGTTGCGGCTCGACGCGAAGCTTGGTCATTCCCGGAACGGCAACCGTGACCCCGAGGACGCGGCGCGAGAGGAACGACGTCGGCCCGCTCGCCCAGCCATGGCAGAGGCTGTGACGGAAGCCCTCGTAGCAGTAGGCGCCGCAGTCGCCGTGGATGTCTTTCTTCCCGGCGGGCACAAGCTCGTCGATCCGACCGGCATTTTCCGTCCAGGCGAGCTCGAAATCCTCCCACAGCGTCGTTGCCCCGAGGTCGAGCATCCCTCCCCAGTAGACGCGGATGAGATCGAGGGCGGCATCGATCTCCCCCGCCTCTGCGAGCGCCTCAAGGACATACACCCCGTAAAACGTCGATACTCCCGCCGGCCCACCGGGGAGGAGCGTGTTCTTTGCCGTTTCCTTCGCGTCACGCATTCCGGCGAGGGCCAGCAGCGCCGCTCCCGACTTCGATCCATTCACATCAGGCACCACCTTCCGCCCCCGATTCGCCGCCTCGCGGCACAACGCCGCCACGGAGTCATCGCCGAGCTCATCCATGAGCCGGGCGCCGGCGTCGAGCGTCATCACGAGCAGCCCCTGGAGGCCGGCCGTCACGCCTTCCTGGTTCGGCGAGCTCGGCCAGTCGAGAAACCGCAACCCGTCGATCCGCTCCCGGCCATCCGCCCCGACGAGCGCCGCAAGCCGCTCGAGGAGCTTCGTGAGATAGGGCCGCTGGGCCTCGAGATACGCTCGATCGCCCCGGTGCATCCACAGCTCCTCGTGGATCAACACCCACCACATCGAATAGCTCGAAATCCCGTTCATCCACTCGGTGACCGGCGTGGCATCACGCGTCAGATCAAGCGACTCTGGCACGACATCGTCATGGCCGAAGACGGCCTCGATCGAGCGAAACTCCGGATGCATGTCTCCGATCCACACGAGGCGATCGCGCTTGATGCCGTCCCAGAGGTAGTCCTGCATGCAGAGGTGAACGGTGTCTGCCCCCACCTCCCAGACCCGGTCGAGGCGCGGATCACTCGAGCGAAAGGAGCCGATCCGGGGCAGATCGCGGATACCGAGCTTCGCCCGGACCTGCGAGAGCATCACCGTCTTCCCGGGGTCGATCGCGTCGATCCGCACGAACCGAAATCCGCTCGGGCCGACTGTTTGCGTGCCCAGCCAAGGAAGCGTGACGACGGAATCGCGGATCGCATGGTCGTTCTGCGCGTTCCTGTCGCCGAGGTCGGCCATCGCCTCGCTTGCCGACTCGCCGAAGCGGACGCGAACGCGGACGGGATCCTTCGTGGGGGCAAGCGGCGTATAGGGCTCGACATGCCCTTGGAGCTCTCGGCCAAAGTCAAGGAGAACGCCAGCAGGCCCGTCGTCGCTCGCCGTCAGCGTGCAGGGAGGGACGGGCGAGGCGAGCAAGGGCTGCGGAGCCTGCCGCGCGAGCAGTGACTCGGGGCTCCCCACCCCCTTCGCACTCTGCCAGACGATCCGCGTCGGCACGACATCAAACTGGCTGATCGGGCTGCGACCGCCCCCGGCGGGCGCGGCCTGCTCCACGGCGAAAACCTGCCGACAGAGAGCCCCTGTCACGATGCCGATGGCCACCACCACCGCGCCCCACGCCGCGTCGCGCCTGCGCATGCAAGCTCCTTCTCAAGTGAGTAAAAAACCCGCCGGACTCCCCGACAGCCCCGGCCATTCAAGCGCCAGCCAGCCCCGATCGACGGGCCGTCAGTCCACCTTCATCCACCATGGCGCCGCCACGAACCAGAGGATCGTGGAGACGAACATAATCCCCTTGACGATGTCGAGGGACATCGCGCCGAAGAGAAACGCCACCGGAGGGAGGATCGTGCCGGCAAGGGCCGCAAGCCCGACAAACTTGGCCGGCGTGTGGTACGGCGATTTTTCAGAGGTTGTCATCGCTTTGAACTCCCGTGATCAGG
>CAJAYZ010000924.1 GCA_903949225.1 uncultured Planctomycetaceae bacterium | reverse complement strand
GTCGCACGACGACGACGCGCTCCTCTGCGCCGTCTACGAGCAGGCGATCCGGGAGCGACGCCGATGACGGTTGAGGAAATGGTCGCCGCGCATCTCGCGGAGTGGCAGGCCCTCGAGGCCGATGTCGCCTGGCTGCGTCGGCCCTCGATCAGCCGCCGTGACCCGCACCGGATCCTCGATTTCTCGCGCCGCTACCGGGCGGCCTGCAGCGATCTGGCCCTTGCCACGGCGCAGCGATTTCCCGCCGAGACCACCGGCTATCTCCACCAGCTCGTCGCCGACGCCCACTCGCAGCTCTACCGCACCGAATCCTTCGGCCTCGTCGACTGGCTCCAGTCGCTTGTCCTCGTCGTCCCGCGCCGGATCGTCACCGATCCCTGCTTCTGGATCGCGCTGGGGGTGTTCTGGGGATTGTTCCTCGGGGCCGGCGCCGCCGCCATCCTCCGCCCCTCCTACGCGGTCGATCTCGTCGGGGCCGCCGGGATCGCGAAGATCGAGGAGATGTATTCGAAGCCCCCCAGCACCTTCGGCGACGACGCGCAGCGGTCGACGATGACAGGCTTCTACGTCATGAACAACGCCGGGATCGGCCTCCGCGCCTTTGCCGGCGGGATCCTCGGGGGCGTCGGCAGCCTCCTCATCCTCGGCTCGAATGCCCTCACCCTCGGCGCGATCTTCGGCCACATGTTCACCTCCGCGCAGCGGGCCAACTTCGTCGAGTTTGTCACGGCCCACGGCCCGTTTGAATTGACGGCGGTGGTGCTCTCCGCGGCCGCGGGGCTCCGTCTCGGGTGGGCCTTCCTCGACACGCGCGGGTGGTCGCGACTGGAATCGCTGCGGCGCACGGCTCCGGAGGCGCTCTCCACCGCGGGGCTGGCAACGGTGCTGTTCATCCTCGCCGCGTTCATTGAGGGATTTGTCTCCCCCTCGACGCTCCCTTACCGCACCAAGGCGGCGGTGGCCGTGGGGACGGCCGCCATCCTCGTCGTCTATCTCCTCCTTCCCCTGTTCGTAACGCGGAGTCGATTCGGGACGGGGGTGCGCGATGACGCCTGACCAGCTGCGGATCGCCGTCCGGCCACGGGGACTCCTCGAATGCCTCGATCTCGCCTGCTTGTTCTCCGTCCGTCGCGGCGCCGGGATCGCACTGGCCGTCCTCCTCGGGGCCGCTCCGATCGCCTGGATCAATGTCGCGCTCATCGGGCCTGTGATCGCGGAAGACGTGGTTGTCCGCTGGCCGTTCTTGCTGGCCCTCGAGACGCCGTGGGCGATGGCACCGCTGACGCTGTTTCTCGGCCGGGCGATGTTTGCGGAGCGGCTCAAAGGGGCTGACTGGCGCGGCATCGCCGGCGGGTTTTTGACAGCGTTGCTTCCGCTGCTGCTCTACCAGACACTCCTCCGCGGGCTGTCGCTGCTGTTGGTCATCACCTTTCCGCTGCTGCTTGTCGCCCTGTTTTTCGTCGATCCCGTCATCCTCCTCGAGCAGGGGCCGACGTCCGGCGTGTGGCGGCGCAGCCTGGCGCTGGCCAGGGGCAACCTGGAGCGGGTCGTGCTTGCCCTGTTGCTCGACACGACGATCCTCGTGGTGGGATGGTTCCTGGGCGCCTTGGCGCTCGACCAGCTGTCGAGCCTGTGGGCGGGCCGGCCGCTGCCGGATGTGTTTGACGCACCACAGACCGATTGGGGAATCGGCCGGGCGGTCTTCACCTGGCACGGGCAGATCGCCTTCTGGTCCGTCACGGCGCTGATCACGGTCTTCCGCTTCGTCACCTACCTCGACACCCGGATCCGCAACGAGGGGTGGGATGTCGAATTGAAACTCCGAAACCCGGCCACCTACGCCGGCCTCGAGCGCTTGCGCGGCGCGGCGCTGATCCTCGCGTTGGCCTCGGCCCTCTTGGCGTCGGTGGCAACAGCGTCGCCGTTCTCTGCCCCGGATGCCGATCTCCCGGTCGCGGCGGAGGAAGACGCCGACGGCAGCGCGGTGCGGGATGCGGTCGTGCGGCAGCGGTTCCCCTGGTACGACGCCGATCACGATCGTTACCGTCCGGTCGTCAACGCTTCACCGACCGGTGATGGACTGCGGTTCTCCATGTTTGACGGCGCGTCGATCGGCTGGCTCGCGAAGGGGGTGATGATCCTCCTGCTTCTCTTGGCTGTCGCCGGGGTGGTGTCGATCCTCCTCCGCCACGGCATCGCCCCCGCGCCACCGCCGGAAGAGGAACGCCGGGCCGAGGGAGTGCGGATCGGTGCGGAGGAGATCGAGACGCTCCCCGAAGAGGCGCGCGGCGACGTCGATCAACTCCTGCCGCGGATCGCGGCACGGCTGGCGGTGCGCGACCACGCCGGCGCGGCGATCCTCTACCACGCCTGGCAACTCGTGGAGCTCCATGCCCGCGGCGTGATCGAGCTGGCAAAGGGGAAGACGAACCGGCGCTATGCCGCCGAGGTCCAGGCGCTGACGCCGGCGCTCGCTGAGCTGTTTGCGGCCACGACCAGGCTCTCCGAACGCGCCCGCTTCGGGCGGCTCCCGGTGACAGCGGAAGAGTTTGAGGGAGTGTGGCGCGAGCGCGGCCGCTTCGAGGCCGGGGCTGCCGTGGAGGCCACGCCATGAAACGGCGGTCAAAAGCGAAAGGCCTGCCTCGGCGCGGGCGTGATCCCGGGGGCTGGCTCATGGTCCTCGGGGGCATGCTCGCCTCGATCACGGCGGCCGGTTGCAGCCAAGAGCCTGCCTCGACCCATGGCGATGTCGTTGGCGACAGCCTCAATGGCGTCTCGGCGTTTGTCCAGCTTCTTCGCGACGAAGGCCATCCGGTCACGGCGCGGCCGGAGATCTCAGCGGCCGCCTTCCGGGAGCGGGATGCGGCGATCGTGTTTGTCGACAGCGACGGCCCGATCGAGGATGACGCGGCGGCGCGGCTGGAGAGCTTTCTCGGCCAGCCCGGGCCGCAGTCGGTATTTTTTGTCGGTCGCGACGGCGATTGGGGGGTGGACTACTGGCGTTTCGTCGCCGATGCCGGCGATCTCACCGAGGCCAAGCGGCAGCGGGCCCGAGACAAAGGCCGTGACGCCGCCCAAGACCTTGCCGCTTGGTATGGCGACGTCGAAGCGACGAAAGCGATCGTCCCGTTCGCGGAGGCCCGGCTCGTGGTCCGCGGCGAGGAGCGTGGGGAGGCTGAGGTCGACGTCAGCATGCTTCCCGAGGATCGGACCGGGAGCCCCGTCGTGATCCACGGAGCTTGGCCTTGGCGTCGCGGCGTCGAGCCGGGGGACGCTGACGACGTGGCGTGGGAGATCGACGGCGAGGCGTTCCTCGTCCGTTCGATCCGCGACGACGAAGGGGACACGGTCGTCGTGATGGGGTCAGACATGCCGCTGCTCAATGCCGGCCTCGTCGATCGCGGCAACCGGCGGATCGCCGAGGCGTTTGTCGGCCTGATCCCCGAGGGGGCCGGAGTCGTCGTGTTTGGTTCGTCGCAGATGGCTACGGGCGAGGAGGAGGACGAGGGCAACGGGGGATTGTGGCGGCTGATCTCGGTGCCGCCGCATCCCTGGATCGTAGCGCAGCTCGTCCTCTGCCTGGCGCTGTTCTGCTGGTCGCGGGCGTCGATCTTCGGCCGGCCCCGCACGCCCTCGGCTGCGGCCCTCAGGGATTTCGGCCACCACGTCGACGCGGTCGGCCGGCTCCTCGCCAGGAGCAGCGATCCCGCCGCCTCGGACGTGCTGCTGGCGGAATGGCAGCGGGTCGGCAAGCCGGGCTTCGGCCCCGGCGCTCACGAACAGATGGTGACGGGGAAGGATGAACTCCAACCTGAAGCGAGGAAGCGATGACGGACGAGATTGGCAGTGGTGGTGTGCCGACGCCCCCGGTGGCGACAGCCGCGGAGGTCGACCCGCGGTTTGATCAGGTGGGCCAGACGATCGATCGTCTCCTGGCCGAGACGGCGAAGATCTATGTCGGTCAGGAGGCGCTCGTCCGCCAGGCGCTTGTGGCCCTGTTTGCCGGCGGGCATGTCCTCATCGAAAGCGTTCCCGGGCTCGGCAAGACGCTGCTGGTGCGGATCCTCGGCGAGGCGTTGGGATGCTCCTTCGGGCGGATCCAGTTTACTGCCGATCTCATGCCTTCGGACGTCACCGGCCAGCCAGTGTTCGATGCGCGAACGCAGGAGTTTCGGTTCCGGCCGGGGCCGGTGTTCACGCACATTCTCCTTGCCGACGAGATCAACCGGGCGCCGGCCAAGACCCACGCGGCACTCCTCGAAATCATGCAGGAGGGGCATGTCACCGTCGATGGCACAACCCACCGCATCGAGCCGCCGTTCCTCGTGCTCGCCACGCAAAACCCCATCGAATCGGAGGGCACCTACCATCTCCCCGAGGCCCAGCTCGACCGCTTCCTGTTCAAGATCGTCGTCGATTACCCCCTCGCTGCCGAGGAGGATGCGATCCTCCGCCTCCATTGCCGCCCCGATCCGCTCGAGCGGCAACTCGAGACGACGATCCGGCCGCTCCTCGACCCGGCCGGCGTGATCGTGATCCAGGAGCTCTGCCGCCGCGTCCGCGTCGACGACGCGATCATCCGCTACACCAGCGCCATCGTGCGGAAGACCAGGCAGTGGCCGGCTTTCTCATTGGGGGCGAGCCCCCGGGCGGGGATCGCGCTGGTGGCCGGAGCTCGTGTCCTAGCCGCCTTCGGGGGCCGATCGTACGTCGTCCCCGACGATGTCACCGAACTCGTGGCGCCGAGCTTACGCCACCGCGTCATCCTCTCCCCCGAGGCGGAGGTGTCGGGGGAGACCGTCGACGGGGCGCTCGCCGCCCTGATGCGGACGATCGAGGTGCCGAGGCTGTGATCTTCCCCACGCCGAAGCTCTGCCTGCTCGCCATCCTGCCGTTTGCGGCGGCGCTGCTCCTGTTTGCCGTGCCGGAGGTGTGGCCCGTGGTGGCGGTGCTCGACCTCCTCCTCGTGGTCGCCGCCGTCGGCGACGCCACCACGCTGCCGCGGCGGTCGGGATTCCGGGGGCGGCGGGAGTTCCAGCCGATCGCCACGCGCGGTGTTCGCCACCGGATCGACCTCGTGATCGAGAATCGGTCGCGGCGGGCCCATGAGGTTGAAGTGCGCGATGACGTCGGCGGGGCGCTTGAGTCGCTCGAGTTGCCCACCCGGCTCCGGCTGGCAGGCGCGGCGCGGGGGCGCACGAGCCACGTCGTCATGCCCCGGGAGCGGGGGAGCTTCGCGCTCGAGACGATCCACCTCCGCGCGCCGAGCCGCCTCGGACTATGGTCGGTGACGCACCGCCTCCCGGTCGCCGATCGGATCGAGGTCTACCCGGCCCTCCGCCAGATCAGCCGCTACGCGCTCTACGCCCGGCAGAACCGGATGTCGCTCCTCGGCGTGCGGCGGACGCGGCGGGCGGGGACGGAGAACGAGTTTGAACGCCTCCGTGATTACGCCGACGGCGATGCCTTCAAGGCGATCGACTGGCGGGCGACGTCGCGGCGGCTGAAGCTCACCGTTCGCGACTTCCAGATGAACCAGAGCCAGCGGGTGGTGTTTGCCCTCGACTGCGGCCGGATGATGGTCAATCACCACGACGGCCTGTCGATGTTCGATGCCGCGCTCGATGCCAGCTTGACCCTCGCCTACGTCGCTCTTCAACACCGCGACGAGGTCGGGATCCTCTGCTTCTCCGACCGAATCCTCCGGTGGATGCCGCCGCGGGGAGGGCAGGGGCAGCTCCGCCGGATGATCGCCGCCACCCACGACGTCCATCCCGAGCTCGTCGAGAGCCGCTTCGACGAGGCGCTGATCCATCTCGGGCACCACTGCCGCAAGCGGACGTTGCTCGTCCTCCTCACCAACGTCATCGACGAGCGCAACACCGAGCGGATCCGCCGGCATGTCCTCCCGACCGTCGGGCGACACCTGCCGCTGGTGGTCTGCCTTCGCGACGCTTCGCTCACCGATCGCATCGACGCCTGGGAACGAAGGGACACTCGCGGCGGAAGCCCGGCGGAACAGGCCGCCGGCACCCATGCCGCCGCCGCTGCCGCCGACGTGCTCTGCTGGCGCAGGCAGGTTCTCGCCGATTGGCAGCGGGCCGGCGTCCTCACGCTCGATTGCCTCCCCGGCGAGCTGACGGCGAAGCTCGTCAGCGAGTATCTCGAGATCAAGGCCCGCAACCGGCTGTAGCGGTGGCGACGCGTGCCGCGAGTCTCCTGGCCGCGATTCCCATGGCCGCGATTCTCTTGACAGTTAGGGGAGCAGAGGGGATTCTCCATCCGGGGAAGGGGGCAGCGGGGCTCTCGTTTCGAGGCTCGTTTTTAGGCTGGATACCAGAGGGGCAGGCATGGCATCACAGTGGCATGTGGGGCGCGGCGGGCAGTCGACCGGCCCGTATTCGACCGAGCAACTCCGCGAGATGGCCGCGGCCGGAAGGATCTCCCCGGGGGATCTGGTCTGGAAGGACGGGATGGGGGAGTGGGCCGATTGCGCTACTGTGCAGGGGCTGTTCCCCGCCACGCGCACCGCCGAAAGCAGCCCGGGCGGCCCGGACTGGAATCCCTACCAATCACCGACGATCGACGCCACCTCGGCATCGTCGGGCGAGGCGGGCTCCGGCCGGATCGTCTACGCCGGCTTTCTCTCCCGCTTCGGGGCGTTGATCCTCGATTCACTCTTTCTCACACTCCTCACCCTCATTCCGGCGTTCGGTATCGGGATCGCCGCGGTCATGATTTTCGGCCCCGATGCGGGAGCGAACGTCGCCGGGGCGATCGGCAACCTGTTCGGGCTCATCGTCGGAGTCAGCTACTACGTCGGCCTCGAGACATCAGCGAAGCAGGCCACCTGGGGCAAGCAGATCGTCGGCATCAAGGTCACCGATCTCAACGGCCGGCGGATCACCGTCGGCCGCTCCTTGGGGCGGTACTTCGCCAAGATCCTTTCCGGATGCACGGTCATCGGCTGGTTCCTGCCGCTGTTCACCGAGAAGAAGCAGGCCCTCCACGACATCGTCGCCGGCACCCTCGTGATCGACAGGTGATCCCGGTGCCGAGTTCACCAGCCACACCGCCGCCGCTTCCCGGTCACCGCTCCCCACGACGGGCTGCCGCGGTCGTGGCGGCGATCGGGCTTTCCGCGTTCGTTGTGGCGGCATGGCTTTCCCCCTACGAAGCCGATGGCAGGCCGCGGGTCTCCGGCACGCACCGGCAACTCGGCCTTCCCCCCTGCCAATTCGAGTCGCTCTTTTCTGCCCCGTGCCCTTCCTGCGGGATGACAACAAGCCTGGCACTGCTCATGGATGGCGATCTGGGCGCGGCCTGGCGGGCGAACTGGGCGGGGGTGGTGCTCGCCGCGATGGCGGCGGCGGCCGTCGCCTGGCTGCTCACGATCGCGCTTGCCGGCATCGATCCCGGACGCTGGTCAGTGGAATTGACGGTCGAGCGATTGGCGCTGGGAGGGGCGGCCGTGGCGGCAGTGCGGTATGTCGGTGTCGCCCTCGGGTGGTTGCTGAGCGGCCCTGGGTGAACCTATGTAAACCTGGGTCAATCGGTGTAGGCCACGACAAAAACTTTTTCACGAAAACCGCGAGGCTCCCATGCCATCCGACATGCCCCCACCGCTTCCTCCCGCGCCCCGTGGCCCCGGTGAAACGCGCCTCGATCCCGTGGCCGGCGGCGGCGTCGAGGAGAAGCCGAGTCGGCTGGCGCTTGCGAGCGTCGTCCTCGGCGTGCTCTCCTGTCCGTTCTTCTGTCTGACCGGGATCCCCGGGCTGATCTGCGGCGTGATGGGGCTGCGTCAGATCGAGGCGAGCGAACGCCCCGGCTCCCCGGTGCGCTACACCGGCCGGTCGAGAGCGCTCACCGGGATCATCCTCAGCGGAATGATGTTCTTCACGTCGCCGGTGCTCGTCGGCCTCCTCCTGCCGGCGGTGCAGGCCGGGCGGGAGGCGGCCCGCCGCGCCGCCTGCACAAACCATGTCAAAGAGATCGGCCTGGCCTTCCACAATGCCGGGAGCACGAACAAGCAACTTCTTATGCCGCTGGCCATCGTCGATGCCGATGGCCGGCCGCTGCTGAGCTGGCGGGTGGCCCTGCTGCCCTTCATCGGCGAGGAACAGCTCTACCGGGAGTTTCACCTCGACGAGCCCTGGGACAGCCCGCACAACATCTTGCTCCTGCCGCGGATGCCGGAGATCTACGTCTGCCCGAGCTCCCCGGTGCCGCCGTCGGAAGGGATCACGTCGTACGTCGCGGCCGCCGGGCCGGGCATGTTTTTCGATGCCCCCGAGCCGATTCCCGGCACGGCGATGATCGGCGTGCCCCTGTCGGCGATCCACGATGGCACGTCGAACACGATCCTCGTCCTCGAGTTGGGGCGAAACAACGGCGTCCCGTGGACGAGTCCCCAGGAGGTGACCGTCGACATCGACGAGGCGATCGACGTGCTCCGGGAAGCGCAGGTGAACCATGCCGGCTTGCGGATGACGCTGTTCGGCGACGGCTCGGTGCGGACGATGTCGCAGCAGATCGACGCGAAGACGCTCCGCGCGCTGTTGTCTCGCGATGGCGGCGAGGTGCTGGGGGCTCCGTAATCGGGCTGGTGCATCGGCTCGGCCGGCCCGTCATTCCCCTTCGGTGAGAAGCCAAGTGGCAAACGACGCCAGCCAGTGCTCGCCGGCGTAGTCGCCGCTGGTGACATGCGGGAGCCCCGCGGCGGCGTGCCGCTCGGCTGCGGCAAGGAGCGTCTGGCGCGTGGCGTCCCCTGCGGGGAACGCGGCGGCCACGCTCCGCAGGCAGCGGGCGCGGCTGAGGTTGAGCCCGTCGAGGTGAACCAGTTGCGGATCGGTGCGGTCGGTGACCGTTGCCGGCTCGAGGATGCTCGAGGGAACACCGGCGGCGAGATCGGGGAGGAAGCGGTGGAACCAGCCGCGAAACGCCTCGGCCGGCAACACCCGTCGCATCAGGTCGGCTTCCATCAGGCTCGGCGAGAAGAAGTCGGCCCCGTCCGGCTCCCAGGCCGCCGGAATCCGCTCGTCGGCCCCGAAGTAGCTGCGGCTCCGCTCGACGACGAGGGCCTCGAGCTTCTCATGCTTCACGGCGCGGGCGTAATCGAGCGCGAACGACAGCCCGAAGGCGGTGCTCGAATGGACGCCACTGCGGTTGGGATATGTCTGCTTCGGGAAGTAGTCGAGATACGAGGCGACGATTCCCTCGACGAGCGGCCTCAAGTGTGCCGACCATTCCCTTCCTTCGGGGTCGTCCCAGTCGTGGAGCTCCGCGGCGAGCTTGAGGAGCCAGGCCCAGCCATAGGGGCGCTCGAATGACTTGGCCCCGGGTCTGGAGAAGAATCTCGCCTCGGCTTCCAGATTCCCGGCCGTGAGATTCTTGCTCAGCGCCGCGCGGATCTCCCCCTCGATTCCGAGGCCGGGGAAGCGGCGGAGGATGCGGACGAGCATCCAGTGGCCATGGACGGCCGAATGCCAGTCGTAGCAGCCGTGGAACGCCGGATGCACCTGCCGTGGCGGCTGGACATCGGCATCGCCGTTGAGGACGTCGGCTGGCTTGTGAGGATATTCCTTGGCGATCCCGTCGAGGGCCAGACGCGCAAACGACGTTGCCTGCGCCGCGGTGAGCGGATCAGCGGAGGCGCTGCCCGGGAGCAGGAGGCCGCAGGCGAGGGCGATCGGGAGGGCGGATCGCCAGAAAGCCTGCTTCCGCGGGGGAGCAAGCCACCAGCGGTCGCCCGCGCCGGCAAAGCTCGCCACGACGTCGAGGAAGCCGACGAGTGCGGCGGTGTCGCCTGAATGGATCAGGACATGCCGCAGGGCGTCGATGAGTGAATCGACCACGGCAACCGGAGCCCCCCCGGCGCGGAGCCGATCGATCACCTTGCGGACTTCCATGAAGAGGAAGGCCTGAGACTCGGCCGTGACATCGGCGATCCTCCCCGATCGCGGCTTGAGAAGCGCCAGGGCCTCGCAGATCACCGCCTGTTGGCTGGCATGGTCGAGCGGCCCGGAGGGGATAGCCGTCAGCGGATCGATTTCGGGAGGGGAGATCTCACTTGGGCTCGAAGCCCCGAAATCAGATGCGATCGCAGCGTCGGCGATCGGAGCTTGGTCTTGGTCGAACATAGGGAAAACCCCGCGCAGCGGGAACGAGAGCCCCGCGCTCGTGCTCCGGCGAATGCCTTGGTGCGCGGTCCATCCGGAGATTTTCTGCGCCACGGGCTGAACGATCCGCCGTAGCGCCCCCGCTCTCGTTTCGTTCGGCTGCCGGTCGTCGACCACCACGACCGCCGTAAACCGGCAGAGCACCCCGAAGGCGGTCGAGAGGTCGATGATCCGTTTTTCGAGTTCGCTCGTGGCGGGGCCGTGGCAGAGCGTGAGGCCGTCCTCGAGTTGACGCAGTCGTCCCCGCGCCCAGAGGACGCCGAGGCCGGCCGCTTGCGACTCCGCCGGCACGACGTCGAGCCGCCATGGGGCGCCGCAACGCTCGTGGCCATGCACCGTCACCGTGCCGCTGCCTCCCTTGGCATACCGGCCGCGGACCACGAGCGGCACGCCGGGATGGAGATCGGGGATCCGGGCCGGGACGAGCGATCCCGCGACGATCTCGAGGCCGTGCCCTTCGATTCGGAGATCGTTGAGGAGTGGCTCGACGAGACGCTCCTGGATTCGGTCCATCACGGCGTCGAGCCGTGCCTCGCTCTCCACGATCTCGACACTCCCGCCGCTGGCATCGGCCAGGCGAGAGAGCAGTCCCTCATTGATCGCCGTGTCGATGCCCACGACATGGAGGATGGTCCTGCCGAGCCGTTTCTCGAGCTTCGCAAGCACCCGTTCCTCGTCGCCGATCTGCCCGTCGGTGACGAGGACGAGCATCGCGGAGCGGTCTGAGGGGGCGGAGGCGGGCTTCCTGCCGGGAGACGCCAAGAGCCTCAGGCCCGCTTCCAGGGCCGCAGCCATCTCGGTGCCCCCCCGGGCTTGAATCGTCGCCAGCCATTCGACGATCGCCCACCGTTGCCGGTCGGTCGCCGCGACGAGTTCGAGCTTTGGGCCGAAGTGTTCGACGGAGTCGTCGAAGGCGATCACGGCGAGGCGGTCTTCCTCGGAGAGCGTCTCGATCATCCGTCCGAGCGCCCGGCGCGCCGCCCCGATCTGCCAGGCTCCCATGCTCCCCGAGCGGTCGAGGACGAAGACGACGTCGCGCGGCTGACGCGACCGGGTCGTGGCGGCCGGCGGAAGGATGACGCACGAGAACGTCCCCTCCCCCGGTGCCGCCGTGCTTCCCTCGGCACGCCCCATTCCCACCGGTCGCATCGCGTCGGGCTCGATGGTGAACATGCCGACGGCGAGCTCGCCTGCCGGGAGGGGCCAACGGAGGACGAAGTCGCGGTCGAGTCGTTGCCCCGGTTCGACGATCCCCAGGAACCGGCTTTCGTCATGCTCGTTCCGCGCGGGGATGGAGGTGGTGATGCGGGGCGCGTCGGTGGCGACCGAGCTTCGCCTGATCGAGACACGGATGCCGAGCCGGACAGGATTCGGAAATCCGGGGAGGAAGACCGGAGGGGAGATCCGCGAAGCATCGGGGACGAGGTCGGTGTCGGCAAGCACGCCATCCCCCACCGGATCGCCGTCGAGCGGCACGCCGGGGCAGTAGCGCTCCGCCACCACGAGCGGGAAGCGGTAGGTGGCCTCCAAGCCGTCGATGGCGAGGGGAGCGACGAGGGTGAACTCGACGCGGGCCAGCGACTTCGCGGGAATGTTCCCGACGCGGATCGTGAACACATCGGGGCGCTCTTCCTCGGCGATCGCTGCCGATCGCCCCTCGGCGATGGCTCGGTCGTAGTCCATGCGGGCCCTCCCTCGCTCGTCGATCCGCCCCTCGATGACCGCCCCATCGACGATCATCCGGAAGCGGATCACGGCCGCCCGTGGCGGGAGAGGGAAGATGTAGGTCGCCTCGAGCGGTTCGTCGAACACGTTCCGGAAGGTCTGCGCGACGGTCGAGTGCGCCACGACG
>CAJAYZ010000923.1 GCA_903949225.1 uncultured Planctomycetaceae bacterium | reverse complement strand
GCGCTCCACTTCGCAGCTTTCCGGTGGCGAAGATCGACCAAGCGGCCGCCGCCCGCGCTTCCCTTCCCCTGCCGTGGCCGATCGAGGCCTCGCTCGAGCCGGAGCTTCCCCCGCCGAGCGTCACCGGGATCACCGTCGAGCCGGCCACGATCAGCCTCGACGGCCCGTTTGCCGTCAGCCAGGTGGTCGTCACCGGTCAGGTCGCCGGCGGAGCCTCGATCGACCTGACGCGGAGCGTGCGCTTTGAAGGGGCGGGCGAGGCGATCCCGGCCACGAACCTCGTGTCGGTGGGCCCCGGCGGGCTTGTCCGTCCGCTGGCTGATGGCACGGCCACCCTGCGGATCGTTCATGGCGAGCCTGGCAGCCCGGGGCTGTTGATCAAGGAAATCCCGGTAGCGGTCGCGGGCTCGAAAAATATCCCCGACGTCGACTTCGTCCGCGACGTCAATCCGCTCCTGGCCAAGATGGGCTGCAACCAGGGCACCTGCCACGGGGCGGCGAAGGGGAAGAACGGCTTCAAGCTTTCCTTGCGCGGCTACGATCCGATCTACGACGTTCGCGCCCTCACCGATGATCACGGCGCCCGGCGCGTGAATCTCGCCAGCCCCGACGACAGCCTCATGCTGCTGAAAGCGTCTGCGGCGGTCCCCCACGCCGGTGGCCAGCTCACCCGCCCCGATGATCCTGCCTATCAGGTCGTCCGCCGTTGGATCGAGCAAGGGGCGAAGCTCGACACCGCCACGCCACGGGTGACCGGGATCGCCGTCTTCCCGACATCCGCGGTGATCGAGACGCCGGGCCGCCGGCAGCAGTTCCGCGTTGTTGCCAGCTTCGCCGACGGCCGGACGCGCGACGTCACCCGTGAGGCGTTCCTCGACAGCGGCAATGGCGAGGTCGCCACCGCCGATCGGCAGGGGCTCGTCACCGCCCTCCGGCGTGGCGAAGCGCCGATCCTCGTTCGCTACGAAGGCTCCTATGCCGCCGTGACGCTCACCGTGATGGGGGATCGCTCCGGATTTGAGTGGGCGCAGCCCGAGGCCTGGGGACCGATCGACACCCTCGTCGCCGGCAAGTGGGAGGCGATGAAGATCGAGCCGTCGCAGATGTGCAGCGACGACGAGTTTCTCCGGCGCGTCGCCCTCGACCTCACCGGCATGCCTCCCTCGGCGACCGAGGTGAAGCGCTTCCTCGCCGATTCCCGCGACACGCGGATCAAGCGGGCAGAGGTCGTGGCCCGGCTCGTCGGCAGCGAGGCCTTCGTGGAGCATTGGACAAACAAGTGGTCTGACCTCCTTCAGGTAAACCCGAAGTTCCTCGGAGATGAGGGGGCGAAGGGCTTGAGAAACTGGATCCGCGGGAAGGTGGCTGCCAACACCCCCTACGACACGTTCGCCCGCGAGGTCCTCACCGCCACCGGCTCCAACCGGGAGAACCCGGCCGCGGCGTACTACAAGACGCTCCGTGATCCCCTGGCGACGATGGAGAACACGACGCACCTGTTCCTCGGCGTGCGCTTCAACTGCAATAAGTGCCACGACCATCCGTTCGAGCGCTGGACGCAGGATCAGTACTACGAGACCGCCGCGTTCTTCGCGCAGGTCGGGCTCGACCGCGATCCGGAGAGTGGCGATCGCAACATTGGTGGCTCGGCCGTCGAGGGGGCCAAGCCGCTCTACGAGATCGTCGTTGACCGGGGAGCGGGGGAGGTGACGCACGAGCGGACCGGCAAGCCTGTGGCTCCCAAGTTCCCCTTCGACTGCGCTCATGCCGGCTCGGAAGGGATGAGCCGCCGCCAACAGCTCGCCGCCTGGATGACCTCCGCCGACAATCCCTACTTCGCCCGGAGCTACGTCAACCGGCTGTGGGGCTACCTGTTCGGCGCCGGGATCATCGATCCGATCGACGACATCCGGGCCGGCAACCCGGCCACCAACCCGGCCCTCCTCGACCACCTTACGACGTCGTTCATCGACAGTGGCTTTGACATGCGGCGACTGCTGACGGAGATCTGCACCTCGCGGACGTATGGCCTCTCCGTAAGCGCCAACCGCTGGAACGACGACGACAAGATCAACTACTCGCATGCCCTTCCCCGCCGCCTCCCCGCGGAGACGCTCTACGACACGCTCCATGCGGTCGTCGGCTCACCGACCCGGTTCCCCGGATACCCGGAGGGAACGCGGGCGGCGGCGCTGCCCGACGTCTCGGCGGCCCTCGGGGCGGGCTTCCTCCAGACGTTCGGCAAGCCGACTCGCGAGAGCGCCTGCGAATGCGAGCGGGCCGGCGGCGTCGCCCTCGGGCCTGTGATGGCACTGGTCAGCGGCCCGGCCGTCGGCGATGTCCTCGCCGATCCGGCCAGCGAACTGACCAAGCTCGTCGCCAGCCAAGCCGACGACGACCGACTCGTCAATGAAGTCTTTCTCCGCATCCTCAATCGGCCGAGCCGGCCGGAGGAGGTGGCCGCGGTGAAGCGGGCCGGCGAGGAGATCACAGCCGATCACGCCGCCCTCTCCGCCGAACTCGCCGCCGCCGAGGCGACGTGGAAGGCCCGCAAGGACGTCCTCGAGGCCGAGCGGCAGGCACGCATCGATGCGGCGAAGCAGGCGCTCGTGGACGGCACCGCAGCTCACGAACCGCGTCGCCTGGAACTCGAACGGCAGCGGGCCGACCGGCTCGCGGCGGCGCTTGCAGCGATCGAGGGCTACCGCTCCAATCCCTGGGCCGCGCTCGAGCGAACCGAGCGCGAGGCTGCCGAGGGGGCAGCGTGGCAGGTGCTCGTTCCCACCGCTTTGGCCTCGCGGGCCGGGGCGACGCTCACGGCGCAGCCCGACGGCTCAATTCTCGTCAGCGGTACCCTCGCCGACGACACGACGACGCTCACGATCCCCCTCCCCGCCGGCACCTACACCGGACTGCGGCTCGAGGTGCTTCCCGACCCGAGCCTCCCCGGCGCCGGCTCGGGCCGGGCCGACGACGGCAACTTCGTTCTCACCGAGATCCTCGGCGACATCGCGCCGGCGTCCCGTCCTGCGGAGAAGGGCCCGCTCGACTTCAGTCGGGCCGTCGCCGATTTCGCCCAGGCGAACCTCGGCGTCGAACTGGCGATCGACAAGAATCCGACCAATCCCGGCCAGGGCTGGGCGGTCCATCCGCGGATGCAAGAGCCGCATTGGGCGGTGCTGGAGTTCCGCGAGCCCCGCGTCTTGTCTGAGGCGGCCGTGCTGACGATCGTCCTCGAGCAGCGCTTCCAGGGGGCGAAGTGGAATCTCGGCCGCTTCCGCCTCTCTGCGACCGGGGCGAAGGGGCCGCTCCCGCTCGGGCCGCTGGCCAGGGTGGCCGAAATCGCCGGCAAGCCGCGGGCGCAGCGCAGCCCAGAGGAGCATGCCGAACTCGCCGCCATCATCGACCGCACCGACTCGGTCGGCCAGAAACTGCGGGCCGAACTCGTCGAGGCCCAAAAGCCGCTCCCCGCCGACCCTGGGCTCGTTGCCCTCGCGGCGGCCATTGGCGTCGCAGAAACCCCCGTCCCCGAAGAGTCGGCGATCCTCCGCCTCCGGGCCGACGCCGGGGCGAGTGCCAACCAGATCGCCAACCGGCGGCTGACCACGATCCAGGACCTTGCCTGGGCCCTGATCAACAGCCCGGCGTTCTTCTTCAACCACTGATTGAACCACGGCTCCATTTCCGGCCGATCCCTAGAGGGACCGGCTCCCCACAACACCGACCGCGTTCAGGGCCCGATCTTCGGGCCTGCCGCCCGCAGGAGAAGTTGAAAATGCTCGTTATCCCCGGCCGCTCCGGCAAGGATCTGTGCGATTCGTCCCTCGGCGTCAGCCGCCGGGCCATCCTCCGGGCGGGGGCCAGCAGCCTGTTCGGGCTGTCGCTGCCGAACCTCCTCCGCCTCCAGGCCCGCGCCAACGAATCGACCGGGGCTGCCGCCCGGATGACGGCTCCGGGCTGGGGGAAGGCGAAGAGCGTGGTGATGGTGTACCTCCAGGGAGGCCCGAGCCATCTCGACCTCTGGGATCCGAAGGAAAATGTTCCCGACAACGTCCGCAGCGTCTTCAAGAACATTCCCACGAAGCTCCCCGGCATTCAGTACACCGAGAATCTGCCGCTGCTGGCCGACTGCAACGACCGCTTCACGATGATCCGCTCGATGGGCTACACCCCCAACGGCCTCTTCAACCACACCGCCGCCATCTACCAGATGATGACCGGCTACACGACCGACAAGGTGAGCCCGTCGGGGCAGCTCGAGCCGCCGAACGCCAAGGACTTCCCCAACTTCGGCTCCAACATTGTCCGCCTGAATCCGCCGACCGAGCCGATGCTGCCGTTCGTGATGCTGCCGCGGCCGCTCCAGGAGAGCAACGTCGTTGGCAAGGGAGGAACGGCCGGATTCCTCGGCCGCGACTTCGACCCCTACACGCTGTTCCCCGACGGCGACGACATGGACATGGAGAAGATGAGTCGGATTCGCATCGACGATCTCCAACTCCGCGCCGACGTGTTTGCCAAACGGCTCGAGCGCCGGGCCCGGTTGCGGACGCTCATCGATCAGTCGATGCCAGAAATCGACAAGGCGGTCGCCGATTACAAGCTCGACGAATACTACGAGCGGGCGCTGAATCTCGTGATCTCGGGGCGGGCCCGTGAGGCCTTCGCGCTCGACAAGGAGCCGGTCGAGGTTCGCGACCGTTACGGCCGCAACACCTTCGGCCAGAGCCTCCTCCTCGCCCGCCGGCTCGTCGAGGCCGGCACGCGGGTCGTCGAAGTGGTGTGGCCGAAGGTGGCCAACTCCGACAACCATTCCTGGGATCACCACACCGATCTCTCCAAGCGGATGAAGGACCAGTCGGGGCCGATGCTCGACCGCGGCCTGGCCACCTTCATCACCGACATGGACGACCGCGGCCTCCTCGACGACACGCTCGTCGTGGCGGTCGGCGAGTTCGGCCGTTCGCCACAGCGCGGCGTGAGCACCTCCGGCAACAGCAATTCCAACGACGGCCGCGACCACTGGCCGTACTGCTTCACCTCGGTGGTGGCCGGTGCCGGCATCCGCCGCGGCCATGTCCATGGGAAGAGCGACGCGACCGCCTCGGCGCCGCTCGAGAATCCCGTCCACCCGACGGAGCTGTTGGCGACGATCTACCACGCCTGTGGCATCGATCCGGAGACGATCGTCTACAACCACCTCAATCAACCGCGCGAGCTGGTGAAGGCGCAGGCCGTCACCGCCCTGTTCGGCTGAGCGGCCGGCCGATTACTCCGGCGCCACGGCCCGGAGCCCGGCGAGCCATTCGACGAGGTCGCGAAGCTCACGGGGGGTGAGCTTGGCGGCGATGTCGGCCGGCATGGCGGAAGCTCCGGTGGTGCGGTCTTCGATCGACGCGGTGGCAAGGCGCTCCTCGCGGCCGTCGCCGGTGAGGATCGTGACCACTTCGTCGGTCTCCGCCTTGACGATCCCGCTCACCGTCCGCCCGTCATCGGTGACGACGACGGTCGTCCGGTAGCCGTCGGCGAATTGAGCGCCGGGGTCGAGAAGGCTTTCCAAGAGATGGGAGCGATCGCGCTTCAGGCCGAATGCGTCGAGGGGAGGGCCGACGATGCCGCCGGTGCCCCCGACGGCGTGGCAGCGGAGGCATTCGACGTTTGCCTTCCGAAGGAAGAGATCGCGGCCGCGCGCCGCGTCGCCACCGACGAGCACGCCGCCGCCTGAGGCAGCGAGCCCGAGCACCCGCTGCCGGTCGCCGCCAGCGGCCTCGATCACCTCGAGGGAGAGGCGGGGATCGAGCGAGCCCGCTTCGAGCCGGGAAAGGAGCGCGCCGATCGCGTCGCTGGCCGAGCTGCCGAGGGATTTGAGGAGATCGATTCCTGCCTGCTGCTCCCGCAGTTCGCTGTCGCTCGTGGCCGGCTTGGCACAGGCCGCGAG
>CAJAYZ010000922.1 GCA_903949225.1 uncultured Planctomycetaceae bacterium | reverse complement strand
TTGCGGCCGACGCGGGCCCTGTCCTGGATCGACCCCAGTCGTCCCTCGTCGATCGCCTGTTCGAAGACGAAGAAGCTCCCGGCGAAGACCAGCGCCGGGCTCCAGGCAAAGAACACGGCCCGGCGCAGCCAGCGGCTCGTCCACGCCAGCTTGATGCCGGTCATGGCAATCACGAGGATCGCGGCCAGCGAGCCGCTGCGTTGCCCCTGCCAGGGGCGGTAACCGACGTCATGGAGCGGCATGGAGGGACTCCGTCGGGGACGCTTGAGCGGCTTGCAGGGCCTCGAGAAAGACCTCCTCGAAGGGGCGGCTGGAGGCTTTCAGCGAACTGACCCGGATGCCGAGCTGGTGCACCTCCGACCACATGGTGGCAAGCGCGTCAGGCGCTGTGAGCTGGAGCAGGACGACCCCCTCGTGCGCTCCATCTCCCGGCGCCACGGTCTCGACGGTGGCCGAGCATCGGCCGTCCGCCCCGGCCGCGGCGGGGAAGAGGTCGAGCGGCCGGGCACGGCGGGCGGGGATCCCGCGGGCGATGAGGCGGCGGACGAGTTCGTCGACCGGCCCGATCACTTCGAGTCGCTCCTCCGGGATCGCCGGCTGGGTCAGCTCGCGGATCGATCCGGTCAACCGCACCCGGCCACCGGCGAGGACGATGACGCGCTCGCAGATCGATTGCACGTCGGGGAGGACGTGGGTGGAGACGAGGATTGTTTTGCCGTGGTCGCGGGCGAGCGTTGTGAGCCGGCCGAGCATCGCCCGCCGCTCGATCGGATCGAGGCCGTTGGTCGGCTCGTCGAGGATCACCATTCGCGGGTCGTGGACGATTGCCGCTGCGAACGAGATCTTCTGTTTCACCCCGACCGAGAGCGTCTCCACCGGGCGGTAGCGTTCCTGACCGGCGTCGCACCAGTCGAGCACCTCGTGGGCACGGCGGAGCGACTCGATCCCGGGGATCCCCGAGAGCTGTGCCGCGTAGCGCACCATCTCCACGCCGGACAGGCCCGGCACGGAGCATTCGTCCTCCGGGACGACGCCGACATTCCGCCGCACGGCATGGGGCTCGCGGCGCGGATCGAGCCCGAACACGCGCACGTCCCCCTCGGCGAGCCGCACGAGCCCGAGGATCGCCTTGACGAGCGTGCTCTTGCCGGCGCCGTTGGGACCAACGAGCCCGGTGATGCCCGGATGAACGGTGAGCGACACGCGGTCGAGGACGGTGCGCTGCCCGTACCGCTTGACGATTCCCGTGGCCTGCACCGGCTCTTCCACGGGCGACAATCGGCTCATGCGTGCTGGGTACCCGGGCGATGTCGACTCGATCCGTCTTCTGCAACCGTCCTTCTGCAACCGTCGTGACAGTGGCTCAGCCGTCCATCACTTCCGCTTCCTTGGCGCGGGCCAGATCAGCCACCTTGGCTTCGTAGGTCTTGGTGAGCTCTTGGACCTCTTCCTTGGTGGAGTTGCAGTCGTCCTCGGTGAGAGTGCCTTCGGTCTTCTCGGTGTCGGCCGCCTTGTTGCCATCGCGGCGGACGTTGCGGATCGCCACCTTCGCCTCTTCGGCGAGCTCTTTGATCCGCGACGACATCTTCTTGCGGACATCGGTCGACAGCGCGGGGATCGTGATCCGGATCACCCGGCCGTCGCTCTGGGGATTGAAGCCGAGGTCGGAGGCCTGGATCGCCTTCTCGATGTCCTTGATCGTGCCGGGATCGAAGGGGCGGACGACGATCTGGTTCGGTTCGGGGGCGCCGACGCTCGCGAGAGCCTTGATCGGCGTCGGCGATCCGTAGACCTCCACGCGGAGCGAATCGACCAGGCCGGGATTGGCCCGTCCCGTGCGGATGCCGGTGAGTTGGTGGCGGAACACATCGACCGCCTTCTCCATCCGCTCCTCGGCGTCCAAGAGGATCTCGTCGACCGGCATGCGGGCACACTCCTTCGTGGGTCTGTCGTGGGGCTGGCGTCGTATCGTCGGCCGGCCGACGCGGCCTCGTGGGGCGGAATTGTCCCTCTCCCGGGCCGACGTCACAATTCTCGCGGGGGTGGAGTTGCCACGCAAGCGGCCGGCGGCCCGCGGCCCCAGCGCTCCCGACTTCGATTCCCCGGCGTGACTTCGATCCCCCGGAGTGAGATTCCCGCCCTCCGCTTTCCCTCCCGAGGTCCCCATGCCCTTTGTTGTCCCCTCCACTCCGCTCACCCTCCGCGGGCTGGGCCTGTTCTTCCTCGTCGTCTTGGCGGCGGGCGCTGCCACTGGGGCCGATGCGATCGAGCGGCGGCTCCCTCCCAAGGCACCCCCGATCGCGGACCTCGTCGCCAAGCTCGACGACGCGCAGCGCCTCGCCTGGGAACGGGTGCCCGAGCGGCTCGAAGCGGTGCAGAAGCGGATCGCGCAGTCCCCCTTCCCCGACGACGGGCAGCGTGCGGAGATCGAGGTCTTCCCCAAGGCGGTGGCGTATGCCCTGGAGTGTGGCGAGTGGTGGGAGGCGCAGCACTTGGAGCGGGCGACCTGGGCGCTCGACGAAGCGGAGCGCCGGCTCGACGAGCTCGCCGCGGGGCGGACGGGCTGGCGCGAGGGGGGATTTGTGCCGCTGGCCTACCGCTCCCGGATCGACGGCTCGGCGCAGCCCTACGGGATCGTGGTGCCTGAGGGGCTCGACCGCTCCAAGCCGGTGCCGGTGTGGATCTGGCTCCATGGCCGCGGCGAGCGTGACACCGATCTTCACTTCCTCTGGCAGAAGGCCCGCAAGACCGGCGAGTTCTTTCCCGACGATTGCATCGTCCTCCATCCCTTCGGCCGCTACTGCAACGGCTGGAAGGGGCCCGGGGCGGTCGATGTCTTCGAGGCCCTCGACGCCCTCGATTCGGTCATCCCTATCGATCGCGATCGGGTGGTGCTTGCCGGCTTCTCGATGGGGGGAGCCGGGGCGTGGGAGATCGGAGCCCGCCGCACCGACCGATTCTGCGCCGTCCACGGCGGCGCTGGCTTCGTCGACACCTCGCGCTTCATCGGCATTCAGCCCGGCGACGTGCCCTCGTGGGAGTCACGGCTCTGGCTCCTCACCGACGTCCCGCCGGTGGCCCGCAATCTCCTCAATCTCCCCGTGATCGCCTACTCCGGCGAGAAGGA
>CAJAYZ010000921.1 GCA_903949225.1 uncultured Planctomycetaceae bacterium | reverse complement strand
GCCGCGGGGGGGAAGCGGGCTGTCATCGGCAAGGGGCGCCGGCCCGCGGCCGCTCGAACGGACATCGGGGAGGAGGATCGCGCCGAGCGGCTGGAGGAGACCGGCGACGAGGAACGTTGTCGGGGCATCGAACCAGGCGCTCACCGGGCCGGCGAGCCACGAACCATAGCTCGTGGCCAGATTCATCAGCGCCATCGAGGCGGTGAACTGCGTCGCGGCCACCGCCGGCGTCGACACCCGCATGAAGAGGGCGAAGAGCGACACCGACAGAAACGCCAGGCAGGCCTCGTGAATCCCAAACCACACGTAGATCGTCATCTCGTACTCCCAGAGGGAAGGCTTGGCCGCGAGGAGGATCCAAGAAGCGGCGAGGATCGAATTGGCGGCGACGGCGGTCGTTTTGGGGCCGATGAAAGCGGCGAGGAAGCCGGCAGCGACCGCGGCGGCCAAGCCGAGGAGATTTCCAAAACCGCCGCTCACCTCGGCAAAGCGGGCCTCCGACCAGCCGAGGTGTTTGAACATCTGCACCGTCATCGTCACATAGAGCAGCGCCGGGAGGATCTTCATGAGCACCGCGCCGACGCCCGTGCGCAACGCGGCAGGGCGCACCATGGCGATCGCGAGGTTGCGAAGGAGGGCGAAGGGGCCGAGGCCGCGGGGAGCAGGGGCGGCGGCCTGCGACGCTTGTGACCGCCCGAAGAAGAACCGATCCCCCGGCCGCTCGCGGATCACAAGGACCACGCCGAGCGTGACGGCCTGGATCGCGGCGAGGGCGAGGATGGCGGTGGACAGGCCGAACGTGGCCATGACGAGGCCGAGCGCCGCGCCGCCGAGCATCGTGCCGACATACGACGAGCCGTACATCATTCCGCTGGCCCGCTCGCGCTCGTTCCCTTCGAGCATGTCGACGGCAAGGGCGTCGATCGCCACATCCTGGAGGGCGACGAAGACGTTGTGGACGAGAACAAGCCAGCCGAGAAGGACCGTATCGCCGCCGGCGCGGAGCAACAACAGCGCCGTCACGATCATCATCAGCTGCGCGAGGATCAGCCACGGTCGCCGGCGGCCGAGGGCCCCGAACAGCCCGGAATCGACGACCGGGCCCCACAGCCACTTGAAGCTCCAGGGGAGGACGGCCATGGCAATGATGGTGCCAACGGCGTTCTCTCCGCCACCGTGATTGGCAAGCCACGCTGCCAGGGCGACCGTCACGAAGCCGAAGGGGATGCCTTGGGCGACATAGATCGCGCAGCAAAACACGAGCCGGAGGAGGGGACGCGTGGCGAGCGTGACGGGGGTGTCCATGGGGCGAGCCTATCGTCGGCTGCGGAGCCAAGGCAATTCACCGCAGCCCAAAGCGCGATCCTTGCCTGCCCTCAACGGCTACGGCCACAATCAGAGAACGCTCGATTCATACCCCCGGGAGATTTCTCCATGCGTTCTGTTCAAGTCGCGATTCTGAGCGTTCTCTGCCTTTTCTCCGCGGTCGTCTCCGCTGCCCCCGATGCCGGCGCCAAGGCCCGCGGCAGCTACAACTTCTACGGCAGCAGTTCGCACAACGCATATTCGAGCGCCCGCTCGCACGTCGAGAGCTATCAGGGCTATCTGCGCGACACCCACGGCGTGGCGGTGCCGGCCCACATCCAGACCCTCACCACGCTGCCGGCTTCGGCCGTGGTCGTGGTACGGCCCGAAGCGGTGGTGGCCCGAGAGACGACTGCGGTTCCGGTGACGATCGATGTGGGAGCGGACATCGCCGCCCACGGCGCGGTCGATGCGGAGGTAGCGCGGGAGGCGAGCGACGCGATCGGCGACGACATCGAGCGGATCCAGCGGCACGTCAAGCGGATGCTGCAGCATGCCGAAGAACTCGGCGACAAGGAGGCCCAATCGATCCTCGCCTTGATCGAGAAGAATCTCGGCGTCGCCCGCCGCGGGCATGCCGATCTCCACGAGCACCACGCCGAGGAGACGATTTCGCCGCAGATGGCGATGATGCTCGCCCAAAAGGTGAACGACGCCCTCCGCGCCGCCCACGCCGATCACGACAAGCTCATGAAGCGGCTCCATGAGGCCGAAGAGCCTGCCGGGAAGTGATTTTCCGGCGTCCTGTCCTGTCTCGAGACCCCGTGGCGGCTCGCGGGCCGCGCTGTCATTCCGCCGCCGTTGTCTTTGTCCCGGCGCGGGTGCATCTCTCGGCATCCCAAGCGGATGGCGAGGCCACGGCCGGTGGGGCATCTTCGATCACTTCGTGAGCATCACCTGAACGCCGTCCCAGTCGGACGGCGGCGGGGAGGCGGCGTAGGCAACGGCGCGTTCGCGGAGGATCGTGGCTGCCGCGTCGTCGGGGCGGAGGCGGAGCGCTTCGTCGAAGCTTTCCGCGGCGCGGATGAAGTCGCGCGCAAAGTAGGCATCGAGGCCCGCTTCGTACTCGGCCGCTGCGTCAAGGATGCTCGCGGGAAGAGTGCCGACGAGCCCGAGCGCCTCGTGGATCTCTGTCGGCAGTCGCTTCCCCTTGACTGCGATCCGGTCGAGGCGGCGCCAGGCGATGGAATCGCCGGCGAGACGACGGGTCTGGTCGCTGGCGATGATCGCCGTTCCGTACTCGTTATTCACGCGCTCGAGCCGGGCGGCGAGATTCACGCCATCGCCGATGGCGGTGTAGTCGAAGCGATCGGGGGCGCCGAAGTTGCCCACGATCACCCGGTCGGTGTGGATCCCGAAGCGCGTGCGGAGCCGGTTGGCCTGGGACATCGCCGCGATCCGATCGCGGCAGCGGATCGCCGCGATCACGGCCCGCTCGGCATGGTCGGCGACAGGGCGGGGGGCGTTCCAAAAGGCCATCATCCCGTCGCCGATGTACTTGTCGACGGTGCCCGATTCATCGGCCACGATCCCGGCGATTCCGGCGAGATAGTCGCCGAGAACCTGCGCGGTCTCGGCCACGCCGATCTCCTCGGAGAAGCCGGTGAAACCGTTGATGTCGCTGAAGAGAATGGAGAGTTCTTCGGAGCGGCCACCGAGGACGGGCTCGGTGCCGTCGGCCAGCAGTTCCTGCACGAGCTTGAGCGAGACGTATTTCCCGAAGCCGCGGAGGCCCGACTTGAGGCTTCCGAAGACGCCGTTGACGTCGGCGATCTCCTCGAAAATGGTGGGAGGGAGGGGGCGATCGGAGAAGTCGAGGCGGCGGAGGTGCTCGGTTTCCAGGGCGATCGCATGGAGCGGCGCGGAGATCGACCTGGCGAGGAGTGCCGCTCCCGCCAGAAACATGGCCATGATGCCCAGACTGACGAGGATGTTGCGGGTGATGTCACGACGGATCGCGCCGAGGAAGTCGTCCTCCGCGAGAACTGCGCCAGCGACCCATTCACGCCCATGGATCGCGATCGGGCGGACGACGGCGAGCTGGCGGGCACCGTCGGCGACGTAGGCGAATGAGGCGTCGGTGTCGGTCTCGAGCGCCGTCTGAAACTCTGGCGTGCGGGCGAGGGCCCGGAGCACCGGCGGATCGGTATCCGCAAGCCGGGGGAGCGTCACGTTCCCACCGTCGGCACGGACCGGCGCCGCCCCTGCGGCTGCCAGCGTGCCCTGCGCGGGATCGAGGACGAAGCCCCGGATCGGCCGGCCGGCCACCCGGAGCCTCGTGAGCATTTCGGCCAGATCGGTGAGCGTGATCGCCACGGCGACGACGCCGGCATCGGCCCCGTCTTTCGCCCGGAGGGAGACGGCGGCAGTGACGACGATCGTCTGGTCGGGGAAGTGGGCGTAGGCATCGGTGAGGAACACGCCAGTGGCCCCTTGCGCGCCTGAGTACCAAGGGCGCGTGCGGGGATCGTAGGCGTCTTCATCCTCGAGCTGCTCGAGGACTTCTTCGCGTCTGGCACCGGGGGCGCGGCGGCTGATGATCGTGCGGGGGGCGGTGGCTTCGGGTCCCGAGAAGAGCTGACGTTGTGACTCGAGGCTTCCGTCATCACGGCGCGAGATCCGAACCCATCCGCCGTCGGGGAGACCGAGTTGCACGTAGGCAAGCGCCGGCTCACTCGACAAGAGTGCAAAGCCGACGACGTCGAGCGCTTTGGGGCGGAGGTCGGCAGGGACATCTCCGACCACGGCGGCGGCCACTTCCGCCGCCGAGGCGGTGCTGTCGAGCATGTCGCGCGTGTGCTCGGTGACCTGACGCGCGACCGGATCGAGGAGATCGCGGGTGAACGTCCGCACAGACCGGGCAGACGAGAGCCAATTGAGGAGGAGGAGGAGCGTGGCCAGCGCCGTGGTGATGAGGAGCACCCCGACGAAGATCGCCACCCGGAGCTTGATCTTGCGCGGAAGCATGGAGGGGATTATGCCGCGCCGGCGGGCCGAATGGGAAAAGTGTGCCCGAGGTTGCGGGGCGTCACGGGGGAACGGGAGCGCCGTGGCGAACGTTGGCCCGGGCCTTCCGCCAGGCGTCGCGGCGATCGAAAAGCGGCCCCGTCGGGCCGGCG
>CAJAYZ010000920.1 GCA_903949225.1 uncultured Planctomycetaceae bacterium | reverse complement strand
CAAACGCACCGCTCCGCACCGCGTCGGAGGCCGACACGACCTCGACCGCCTTGGCAGGGAAGTCGACCGACACCACCCCCTCGCTCGACCACAGCGTCAGCCCGCGGCGGAGCGTGGGATGGATCCGGGAGGCGGTGAGCGAGGCGACAAGGCCCGAGGAGAAGACGAGCTGCGCCCGCACGGCATCCTCGTGGCCGCCGGTGGCACGCAGCCCCTGGGCGTCGACGCGTTCGAGCCGGCCCGGCTCGAGGGACAGGACCAGATCGATGTCGTGGATCATGAGATCGTGGACGACGCCGACATCCATGCAGCGGTAGGTGAACGGCGCGAGACGGACACTCTCCAGCGACACGATCCGCCCGGCGCGGGCCACCGCCATCTTCCAGGCCGGGTTGAAGCGCTCGACATGCCCGACGGCGACTGTCCGGCCGCAGCGCCGGGCCGTGGTCACGATCCCACGCGCCTCCTCGACGGTGGCCGCGATCGGCTTCTCGATGAGGAGGTCGATCCCCGCTTCGAGGAGCGGCAGCGAGACAGCCGCATGCCGACCGGTCGGCGCGGCAACAACAGCCGCCTCGACCAAGCCGATGAGCTCCTCCGGCTCGGCAAGCGCCCGGCAACCATGCTCGCCAGCGACTTTGTCGCGCGATGCGGCAAACGGATCGACGACGGCGACGAGCTCGACATCAGTCCTGCCGGCGAGAAGCCGGGCGTGGATCGATCCGAGATGTCCACAACCGACCACTGCCACCTTCGTGCGCTTCATGCCGCTCTCCGTCGGGGAAGGGCGCGTCCGTGCCGCCCCTCCTGCTGGTTGGATAGAAACTGGAGGACTGCCTCGACCTCAGGGACGAGCATCGACTGCGAGCGGAGGATCTCCCGGGCCTGCGCCTGGCCGACGCGCGCCCGGTAAAGGAGTCGGTGCGCCTCCGTGACGGCTTCCACCGTGCCCGAGGCGAATCCACCCCGGCGGAGGGCGACGACGTTCACGCAGCGTGGCCGCGCCGGCGCCCCCTCGCAGAGCATGTAGGGGGGCACGTCGTGGAGCACCCGCGACAGCCCGGCGACGAATGCGTAGCCGCCGATCGTCGCCCAGTGGTGCACCGCCACGCCCCCGGAAAGCGAGGCATGGGAGTGGATGCGGACATGCCCGCCGAGGAGCGAGCCATTGGCGATGATCACGCCGTCGCCGATCCGGCAGTCGTGGGCGACATGACAGCAGGCCATGAGGAAGTTGCGGCTCCCCACGACGGTCACGCCGTCCTCCTTCTCCGAGGCCCGGTTGATCGTCACCCCCTCGCGGATGACGTTGTCGTCGCCGATCTCCACGCGCGTGTCGCTGCCGCGGTAGCTGACGTCCTGCGGGTCGGCGCCGATGACGGCGTTGGGGAAGATCCGGTTGCGGGCCCCGATCCGCACGTTCCCCATCACGGTGACATGATTTTCGAGGATCGTGCCGGGGCCGATCGTCGCTTTGCAAGAGACGACGCAGTGCGGTCCGATGACGACCCCCGGGCTGAGGCACGCCCCTTCCGCCACGATTGCCGTGGGGTGGACCGCCGAAGGCGCCAGAGGAGTGGGATCGGACATCAGGGAAGGATCCGAGGGGCGGCGGGATTCCGCGGGTCAGGCCGTCCGCCCCAACCACCGTGTCGCATCGCGCGCGACAAGTTCGCGCACGAGGCTGGCGTTGAGGGCGTGGCCGCTGCGGAAGGCGCGGACGTGGGCGTGGAGTGGGCGACCGGCCAGGGCGAGGTCGCCGACGGCATCGAGCACCTTGTGGCGGACGCACTCGTCGGGCCAGCGGAGCTCCGTGCCGATCGGCCCCTCAGCCGAGAAAACGACGATGTCCCCCGGGGAGACGGTGGCGCCGAGCCCGGCCGCCCGGAATCGGGCCGCATCGTCGGTCGAGATGAACGTCCGCGCCGACGAGAGCTCGCTGCGGTAGGCGGCGGGAGTAATGTCGATGTCGAGGCGCTGCTGGCCGATCGGCCCGGGGCCGTAATCGAGGAGATAGTCGATCGACAGGCCGGCGAACCTGGGGGGACCGGCCTCGATCCAGCTGACCGCATCGCCGACGCGGACGGCTTCGGAGACGGTAATCGGATCGACCGCGGCGTCCTGCTCGACGATCCCGGCCCGATCGATCGCCGCGACGAAATCACGCGACGAGCCATCCATGCCGGGCAACTCCTCGGCGCTGACGACGACCCTACAGTTGTCGACGCCCAGGCCCGCCAGAGCGCTCATGACATGTTCGATGAGATGGACGCTCGCCGGACCGCGGACGATCTGGGTGCGGTTGCGGGCCTCGACCACCGCTCCGACGACCGCCGGCACCGAGGCCGGAGGAGCAAGATCACCGCGAACGAACACGATCCCGCTGCCGACGGCGGCGGGGTGGAGCTCGACACGGTTTTCGCGGCCGCTCCAGTAGCCCCGCCCGTGGACGTCAGCCGCGGTGCGGAGGGTGCGTTGCGGCCGCGCGGGTGGGGTTCGGGGCATGGACGCTGCCGGGGAAGTGGTTGGCGGGTTGACCCAAGCCCCCGCGGCCGCCACCGAGGGCGGCCGCGGGGAGCCCGAATCAGCGGGTGCGGGGCGGCGCCGCGGCCGGCTGCGTCGCCACGGCCGGGGTGTTGAGCATCTTGAGGACATCCGGCGTGATGTCGATCCCGGGCTCGAGATAGACGATCGGCTTGGTGATCCCGCGGAGGATCTGGTTGCGGTCGCTGTTGTCGACCGGGTCGCCGTCGAACCGGTGGACGATGGCGATCCGGTGCTCGCGGGCGAACTGCTCGACGGCCTTCTCCACCTCGGTGTAGACGCTCAAGTAAACCTTCGCCTCGCGGTCCATGAACTCCTTCTTCTGGAGCTGGGCGTCGACGTTGAAGTCACCCTGGGCCTTGGCGATCTCAGACTCGAGCTTCTTGAACTCCGGCGTGCCGGGATTGAAGCCCTTGATCTGCTCCATCATGCCGTTGATCCGGTCACGATCGGCCTTGAGGGTGTTCTCGGCGGCCATCACCTCCTCCTTCATCCGATCCATCGCCGCCT
>CAJAYZ010000919.1 GCA_903949225.1 uncultured Planctomycetaceae bacterium | reverse complement strand
GTCTATGCCCAGGTGGCCGCCCGACGGAAAACAGCCCCTCCAGCGCTCGCTCAGGCCCTTCTCGATCCCCAGGCACGGGTCGTGCGTGTGGCCACCGACGACGGCGACCAGATCGTGACGGCGGCCGAGGTGCCTGCCCTCCGTGAAGCGGCCGCGGTTCTCGATGAAGAGGAGATCGGCCCGGTGCCCCTGGCCCTCTCGGGCCGGCGGGCGCGGGAGTTGGGGGTGGCACGGGCGCTTGCGCGGACGCCCGCCGAGGTGGCGCGGGGTCTCGGCCTCAGCGAGACGGCGCTCGACGCCGATCCGACCCTCGATGGCGGCTGGAAGGGAGTGCAGGTGGTCCTCTCCGGCGTGATCACGGCCGACCTCGTCGCCCGCACGCGGACGCGGATCGAGGAGGCGATCGGCTCCGGACGGAACTTCGTCTGCCTGCGGATCGACAGCCCGGGGGGCGAGCCGGAGCAGAGCCTCGTGCTGGCGGCCTACCTCGCCAGCCTCGATGCCACGCGGGTCCGCACCGTGGCCTGGGTGCCGCGCGAGGCGCGGGGCGATGCGGCGCTGGTCGCCACGGCGTGCGACGAGCTGGTGATGGGAGCCGAGGCCGTCCTCGGCGGCGAGGGGGCCGCGGCGATCGACGGACGCTGGGCCGAGGCGATCACGGTCGCGTGGCGCGAGGGGGTGGCAAAGAAACGGGATCGGTCCTGGTCGCTGCCGGTGGCGCTGGTCGCTCCAGGGATCGTCGTCCGCCAGGCGACCCGGCCCGCGACGGGACGCGTCGGGTATTTCTGCGAGGAGGAGTTTGACCGGCTCGACGATCGCGAGGCATGGCAGCTCGGGGCCCAGGTCGGCGTCGGCCCGCTGGTGCTCAATGGCAAGGCGGCCGAGTCGCTCGGTCTGGCGGCCCATGTCGTCGAAGGGTTTGACGCGGTGGCCCGGACGTACGGTCTCGAGGGGGACGTCGCCCTCGCCGCACCCGGCTGGGCCGATACGCTCCTCGACGCTCTGGCCAGCCCCGGTATTGCCTGGCTGCTCCTGGTGATCGGGGGCGCGGGGCTGTACATCGAGCTCCACACCCCCGGGATCGGCTTCGGGGGTTTCATCGCCATGGTGGCGTTCATCATCTATTTCTGGAGCAATCATCTCCATGGCACGAGCGGATGGCTCGAAGTGATGCTGTTCCTCGCGGGCCTGATCTGCCTGGCTGCGGAGATCTTCGTCCTCCCCGGATTCGGTGTCCTCGGGCTCGGCGGGGGCCTGCTCATGGTGGCGTCGCTGATCCTCGCCAGCCAGTCGTTCGTGCTCCCTACCAACGCCTATCAATTCCGGCAGCTCCAGTGGTCGCTCCTCGGCATCCTCGGCGCGGCCATCGGCGTCACGATCCTTGCCGTCGTTGCCCGGCGCTGGCTCCCCGAGTCGCGGCTCTTCCGCCACGTGCTCCTCGCGCCTCCCGGCGACAGTGCGGACGACCTGATCGATGATCCGCTCGAGGCCCTCGTCGGCATCGCGGGAGAGACGACGTCGCGGCTCGCGCCTGCCGGCAAGGCGCGGATCGGCGAGGAGATTCACGATGTCTCCAGCGACGGCCAGCTTATCGAGCCGGGGATGCCGGTGGAGGTGGTGGCGGTTCGCGGTGGGCGGTTGCTCGTCCGGGCGATCGATGCCGGGGTGCGGGGGACGCACGGATGAGCCCGGTTGTCTGGGTCGCCGCCCTGTTCCTCGTCGGCATCGGCGTGATCGTCCTCGAGGTCTTCGTCCCTTCCGGCGGGGTCCTCGGCTTCGTCAGTGTGGCGGCGATCATCGCCGCGATCGCCACCGCCTTCCTCGAGCTCGGCGTCGGCGCCGGCACGGCGATGATCGCGCTGTCGGTCGTCGTCGTGCCGGTGATCCTCGCTCTGGCGTTCCGCTGGTTTCCGGAAACGCCCCTCGGTCGCCGCGTCC
Organism: uncultured Planctomycetaceae bacterium; assembly: GCA_903949225.1. Lineage (GTDB taxonomy): Bacteria > Planctomycetota > Planctomycetia > Pirellulales > UBA1268 > QWOP01. The sequence continues at coordinate 1,857 of CAJAYZ010000919.1, read as the reverse complement.
TCCCGGCCCCCCCCGAGCCGGCCGATGTCGTGCCCGACGCGCCGGGGCGGCGGCGGGCCCGCGATCTCGTCGGCCAGCGCGGGCGGACCACGAGTGACCTCCTCCCCTGGGGAACGGTGGAGGTGGGGAGCGAGTCGCTCGACGGGGTGAGTGAAGGGGGGCCAATCGACGCCGGCAGTGAAATCATCGTCGTGGCGGCCCAGGGAGCGGCTGTGGTGGTGCGCCCGGCCCCGGTGGCCGCGGCGCCAAAGCGTGGCGTGGAGCCCGTGGCCGAACCGGAAAAACCGGCAGCCCCGGAAGCCCCCCGGCTGTCGCCGACCCTCGAGAACTTCACCTTCGAGTCATTCGAGCCCCCCGACGCTTGACTCGCGGCGTCCGCGGAACAACGCTGGAACTGTCCCCTGCCGTGCCCCGAGGCCCCGGCCCTGGGTCAGCGCCCCCGTCCGGAGCCACCGATGCCCCCGTTTGTCCTGCCGGTCGTCCTTCTGGTCGTCCTCGTCATCGGGCTCGGCATCGCCGCCATGCTGGCCCGCTACCTGCGGCTGTGGCTGCAGTCGTATGCATCGAGCGCCGGCATCGGGCTGTTCGACCTTGTCGCCATGAGCTTCAAGAAGGTCAATCCGAACATCATCGTCCGCAGCAAGATCATGGCGGTGCAGGCCGGGCTCGGCGATTCGACCGGGATCACGCGGCAGGCCCTCGAGGAGCACTCGATGGCCGGCGGCCGCGTCCCGCTCGTGGTGCAAGCGCTGATCGCGGCCAACAAGGCGAAGATCAAGGAGCTCAACTGGAAGCTGGCGACGGCGATCGACCTTGCCGGACGTGACGTTCGCGAGGCGGTGCAGACGAGCGTCTATCCGAAGGTCATCGATTGCCCCGGCCGGAACAGCGGCCGCGAGACACTCGACGCGGTGGCGAAGGACGGCATCCAACTCAAAGTCCGGGCGCGCGTGACGGTGCGGACGAATCTCAATCAGCTCATCGGCGGTGCCACCGAGGAGACGATCGTCGCCCGGGTCGGCGAGGGGATCGTCTCGGCGATCGGTTCGGCTGAACGCTACACCAGCGTCCTCGAGAATCCCGACGTGATCTCGAAGACCGTGCTCGCCCGCCGCCTCGATTCCAACACCGCCTTCGAGATCGTCTCGATCGACATCGCCGACATCGATGTCGGGGCCAACATTGGCGCCCGCCTCCAGGCCGACCGGGCCGAGGCCGACACCCGCGTCGCCCGGGCCAACGCCGAGGGGCGGCGCGCGATGGCGGTTGCGAAGGAGCAGGAGATGATCGCCGGGATCGAGGAGAGCCGGGCCCAGTTGGTGGAATCGGAGGCCGAGGTGCCGCGGGCGATCGCCGATTCGCTCGCCAGCGGTGGGCTCGGGATCGTCGACTACTACAAGATCCGCAACCTCCAGGCCGACACCGACATGCGGCGGACGATCGCCGGCGTCGGCAACGGGCCGGCCACCGCGACCCATGCCGTTCCTTCCGGTCAGTGAGCCCACGTCGGTCGCTCTACCCATTCAATCCCCACTGCGGAACCCACCCCGATGCCCGCGTTTCCCGTCGTCGCGTGCATGGTCCTGCCGCTAGCCGCAAACGATTGGCTCGAGGGGCTGGTTCCGTTTCTGTTCTTCGTGATCTGGATCGTGTCGCAGGTCGTGGGAGTCGTGCGGCGGATCGGGGGCGGGGGAAAGGTCGCGGGGGGTGATCCGAATGCCGGCAGGCCGGTCGGCCCGGCGCCCGGTCAGGTGCGGGAGGTGCGGCCGCCGGTTGTCCCCGTCGGCGAGCCTGACCGCCGCGCTCTCGAGCCTGACCGCCGCGCTCTCGAGCCTGACCGCCGCGCTCTCGAACCTG
>CAJAYZ010000918.1 GCA_903949225.1 uncultured Planctomycetaceae bacterium | reverse complement strand
GCCTTCTCGGCGGCGGCCTTCTCTGCTGCGGCGTCTGGAGAGGCCGCAGCCGGAGCGTCAGCGGCTGTGGTGGCCCGGCCAGCCAGGAGAGCGAATCCTGTCAGGCTGATCGCGGCCACCGCCGCGATACCGATGCTTCTCCATCCAGCCGCATTCGCGCCATCGCGCATGGTGATCCCCCAAAGGTGACGATCCATCCACCCCTGAATCCCGGCAGGAGAGGTGCAAGGTGACCATTATAGCTGGGAGGGGCTCGAAGGGGGGCCCGCGCCGAGCCGGCTGAAAAGAGGGCCTCTGAACGCGCCCGACCTACGCGTCGCCGCTCACAGCGGCTCTCCCCCGTGCCGCTGACCCTGCGAGCCATGGTGCGAAACTTGAATACCGAGGGGCGTTATTCAAGAAACGGGGCCAAGGCTTTCATTGGTGTCGCCGCCGAGGGAACGACAGCAAGGGCGATGATGCTGCTTCCCCGCTGGCCCTCCCCGTCGCCTCACGCCATCAGTTCGGGGATCACTCGGGCGTGGTCGACGCCGGTGAGCTTGAAGTCGAGGCCGAGGTGGCGGTAGGTGAAGCGCTCGTGGTCGAAGCCGAGCAACTGCAGCACCGTCGCATGGAAGTCGCGGATGTGAACCGGATCCTTGACGATGTTGTAGGAGAAGTCGTCGGTCTCGCCGTAGGCTTGGCCGCCCCGGGAACCGCCGCCGGCCATCCACATCGTGAAGCAGCGCGGATGGTGGTCGCGGCCGTAGTTCTCCCGCGACACGCCCCCTTGGGAATAGATCGTCCGCCCGAACTCCCCGCCCCAAATGATGAGCGTCGAGTCGAGGAGGCCGCGGCTCTTCAGATCCTGGACGAGGCCCCAGCAAGCCTGGTCGATGTCCTTGCACTGCATTGGCAGCCGGCCGGAGACGTTGGCGTGGGTGTCCCAGTTGTTGAGATAAATCTGCACGAAGCGGACGCCGCGCTCCACCATCCGCCGCGCCATCAGCACGCTGTTGGCAAACGATCCCGGCTTCTTTGCCTCCTCGCCGTAGAGGCCGAAGGTGCTCTCCGGCTCGGAGGCAAGATTCGTCAGATCGGGCACGCTCGACTGCATTCGGAAGGCCATCTCGTACTGCGCGATGCGGGTGCGCGTCTCCGGATCGCCGATCTGCTCGAGCGTCCGCTGGTTGAGGGCCTGGAGGCCGTCGAGCGTCTTGCGGCGCACTTCGGAAGGGACGCCGGAGGGATTGTTGATGTAGAGGATCGGGTCGCCCGCGGAGCGGAAGCTGACGCCGGCGTATTCGCCGGGGAGATAGCCGCTCGACCAGAGCCGGGCCCCGATCGCCTGCACCTGCTCGGTGTTCGTCGGCTTGGCGACGAGGACGACGAACGTGGGGAGATCTTGATTGAGCGAGCCGAGGCCGTAGCTGGCCCACGATCCCAGGCAGGGGCGGCCATGGAGCTGGTTGCCGGTCTGCATGTAGGTGATCGCCGGCTCGTGGTTGATCGCCTCGGTGTTCATGCTGCGAATGAAGCACATCTCGTCGGCCATGCTCGCCGTGTGGGGGAGCAACTCGCTGACCCACATCCCGCTCTTGCCATGCTGGGAAAACTTGAACTTCGACGGCGCGATCGGGAAGCGGGTTTGGCCGGAGGTCATCGTCGTGAGCCGTTGGCCGTTGCGGATGCTCTCGGGGAGATCCTTGTCGAACCAGTCGTTCATGAGCGGCTTGTAGTCGTAGAGGTCCATCTGCGGTGGCCCGCCGACCATGTGCAGGTAGATGACGTTCTTCGCCTTCGGGGCGAAGTGGGGGCCGTGGGCGCCAGGCACCCTCGCCACGCCGTCATTCCCTACGATTGCCGCCCCGCCGCCATCGCCACGGGCCAGGCTCTCCCCCATCAGGGAGGCGAGCGCCGCCCCGCCGAGGAGATGGCTGCCGCGCTCGAAGAACCGGCGGCGCGTGAGATTTTGTCCAAGCGCCGTCAGGTCGGAAGGGAGCGGGTTCATGGAGAGACTCCTATGGGCCAACGGGAGGCGATTGAGGATCGAACGGAACCCTTCTCAGGAACCCTTCTCAGGAAATCTGAGAAGATTCCGCGAGCGGCAACGGGTTCGTTTATTTACAGAGGACTTCGTCGAGGTTCATCAGTTCGTTGGTGAGCATCGTCCAGGCCGCGAGTTGGGCCGGGTCGGCAAGACGGGGCTTCGAGTCGCCGACCGTGATCAACTGCTTCGCCTCTTCTGGATGGGCGCCGTAGTAGGCCTGGAGGTCGGCGAGCGACTGCTTGACGATCGGCAACTCCTGGGGCGAAAGCGGCCGGGCAACGAGCCTGCGGGCGAGGAAGTCGATCCGCGAGTCGTCGGTCTGACCACCGATCTCCCAAGCCCGGTCGGCAAGGGCCCGGGCCGACTCGACAAACTGCGGGTCGTTGAGCGTGACGAGCGCCTGGAGCGGGGTGTTGGTGCGCTCGCGGCGGATCGTGCAGGTCTCACGCGACGGGGCGTTGAAGATCTCCATCGACGCCGGCGGCGCCGTCCGCTTCCAGAACCAGTACATGCTCTTGCGGTAGAGATTCTCCCCGGAGTCACGCTTGTAGCTGCTCGTGTTGCCCCCCATCGAGACCGCCTCCCAGACGCCGTCGGGCTGGTAGGGCTTTACGCTCGGGCCTCCGATCTGACGGACAAGGAGGCCGCTGGCGGCGAGGGCGTAATCGCGCACCATCTCGGCATCCATGCGGAAGCGAGGGCCGCGCGAGAGGAGCCGGTTGGCGTTGTCCTTGACGAGCTTCTCAGGGGTCGTGACGGCTGACTGCCGGTACGCGGCACTGGTCACCATGAGCTTGAAG
>CAJAYZ010000917.1 GCA_903949225.1 uncultured Planctomycetaceae bacterium | reverse complement strand
CTCCTCCTTCGCACGGAGTTCGGTCTGCACCTCGCGGTATTTCTTCACGAGTTGGTCCCGCCGAGCAAGCAGGTTGGTCCTCTCACGCTCGACCACGTCGGTGACGAAGGTCTGTGCCACGGCGTCGACGACCTGCTGGAGTTCGTCGGCCCGCTCTCCGCGCACGCAGACACGGATCAGGTCCGTGTCTTCCGGCGCCGTCACGTCGAGCGCTGCGACGAGCCACGCCATCGGGTCGGCTTCCTCGTTTCGCACCGTCTCGAGGTCTGCGATGTCGGGCTGCCGTAGAACCCCGACAAGGATGACGGGGCTTTTGAGCCTTTCAATGAGGTTTTGGCGGGCCGTCTCGTACCGTTCGTCGCTGCCTTCCCCGGAACCGGTAGGACGGTTCACACGGATCCAGGCAATGGCTTCGTGGGCCCCGTTGGCGACTGCTTGGGTGGGCTCCGCCACAGGCTCGGCGGTGTGTGCAGGTGTCGCCGCGACGGTGGCGAAGAGGGCCATGAGGCAGACAGCGATCGATGCTCGACAGACCATGACAGGCTCCTCTGGGAAATTGGACGCGGCGCATCAGGCGGGGGGCCCGAGTCGACTCGTCTTCCCCACCGATGATACCGAGCCCCACCAGAGGAGGGTAATGTTGGCGGGGATGCCGCCGGGTCATTCCCCGAGCGTCCGCCGGCGCCGCAGGAAGTGGTGATAGTGCTGGGCGAAGCGGTGGGCTTCGTCGCGGACGTATTCAAGGAGGCGGAGGGAATAGGCGTCGCGCGAGATCTTGAGCGGCTCGCTCTTCCCCGGCACAAACACCTCCTCCTCCCGCTTCGCCAGCGAGATCACGCACGGCGCCTCGATCCCGAGGGATTCCAGCGCCGCCATCGCCGCTGACAATTGCCCCTTGCCGCCGTCGACGAGGAACACGTCCGGCAGGCTCGCCCCCTCGCGCACGAGGCGTGAGAACCGGCGCGAGACGACTTCGTGGATGCTCTTGAAGTCGTCGATGCCACTCACCCCCTTGATCCGGTAGCGCTTGTAACCGGCCTTGAAGGGAAGGCCATCGATGAATTGAACGAGGCTCGCCACCGTTTCGTTGCCATGGAGGTGGGCGATGTCGACCCCCTCGATGACGCGCGGCGGGGCCGCGAGCCCGAGCACCTTCGCAAGCCCGGCGAGCCCCTTCTTCGGATCGACGAGAAACACCTCCGGCTGGACATGCTCCTCGAGGTCGCCACGCTGGTCGAGCGTCTCGAGGAGCTTGATCTCGTCGCGGAGCCTGGCCGCCCGCTCGAACTCGAGCCGCCCCGACGAGGCGAGCATCTCGGCCCGCATCTCCTCGAGGAGCTTTCTTTTTCCCCCCTCGAGAAACGTCCGCAGCCGGTTGATGTCGCCGCGATACTCGGTCTTCGAGATCCGCAGGTTGCAGGGGGCGGTGCACTGGCCGATCGAGGCCAGGAGGCAGGGGCGAAACCAGCGCCACTGCGGGTCGGAGGCATCGATGTCGAGCGTGCAGGTGCGAAACTTGAAGATCCGCTGGAGGACGACGATCGCCCCGCGCAGGCTCCCCGCGCTTGTGAACGGACCGTAGAGCTTCACCCCCTTGTGGCGCGGCGTCCGCGTGAACTCCACCCGCGGATAATCTTCGTGGGTGGTGATCTGGAGGTAGGGAAAGGTCTTGTCGTCCTTGAGATCGGAATTGAACCGCGGCTGGACATCCTTGATCAGCCGGCTCTCCATAAGCAGCGCGTCGACCTCGCTTTCCGCCTCGAGGTAATCGATGTCGCGGATCTCGCGGACGAGCTCCGCCGTCCGCCGGTCTTCGGCAGCGGCCCGGAGAAAATAGCTCCCCGCTCGGGCCCGCAGGTTCTTCGCCTTGCCGACGTAGATCACCCGCCCCGCCCCATCCTTCATGAGGTAGACGCCGGGGGTGGTGGGGAACGAACGCACCTTTGTCGCCGCCGCCAGCCGGTTCGGCTCGACATCGAGAGCATCGGTGTCGAACGGGAGCCCTTCGAGGGTTTCCATCTCGGCATCGGCCCCTGGATCTCCGGCAGGTTCGTCATCCTCGAAGTCGTCGGTGGCGTCATCGCTGGTCATGGCCCAAGTGTAGACGGCGGCTGCGACGGGAGGCGGGGTATGCTGTCAGGGCAACGCTGAGGGGAGTGATTTCATGCCACGAGCCGTCCATGCCTTCGCCTGGGGAGGCACGCTCCTTGCCGCCATCGCCGTGATCCTCGCAGCCGCGGCGGCGGAGGGAACGGGGCCGTGGGAGGGATGGGACGAGGGGCGCGAGTTGCGCCGGCCCGGCTACGCCGAGCGGGTTTGGCGCGACCGGCCGATCCGCACCCGGTCCAACACCTTTTCCAATCTGGCCTACATCACCGTCGGCCTCTACGCCTGCGGCCTGGGGCTTTCTGACCGGCGTCGGGCCCGGTTGGCCGGCCCTGACGCGCCCCCGGTGAACATCGTCCTCGCCACGCCGGCGCTGTCGGCGCTCTTTGGCTTGTCGTGCCTGTGGCTCGGGTTTTCAAGCGGTCTTTTCCATGCGTCGCTGACGCGGGCGGGCCAGCGGCTCGACGTGGCGGCAATGTATCCGCCGCTCCTCTCGCTGCTAGCGATCGCAGCGGCGCGGGCTCTCCCTGCGCGGATCGGGCCACGCGGCGGCTGGGGCCTGCCGACTTGGGGCCTGCTCGCCGCGGCGGTTGTCGTGGCGGAGATCGCGTTGTGGACATGGAAATGGCGGATGTCAGCGACGACGATCCTCTCGAGCCTGATCGCCGCAATGGCCTTGGTGACGGTGGCGGAGCATCTCCTCCGGCCGGGAAGGTTTCGATCGGCGTGGCTCGGCTGGGGGGCGTGCCTGCTTGCGGCGGGCATCGTCTGCCGGCAGACCGACGTCGCCCGAAGCTTTCCGGTGGGGCCAGACTCTTGGCTCCAGGGGCACGCCCTTTGGCATCTCCTCACCGCCGCAGCGCTCGGAACGCTCTATCTTCACGAGCGCTCCGAGCAGGGCGCTCGGCTCCACGAGCGCTGGGAGAAACGTGAATCCAGCAGCGGCCCATCAGCGTCGAGCGCTTCCCGGATCGAGGGGGATCGCATCCAGCAGGACCGCTCGTGATCTGCAGCCTGCTATCCGCCGGTGCTGCCGGTCCGATCAAAGCCTGGGAGCATGGCAGGGCGGAAGCCGCCGAACGCGCGGACGTTCCCCAGCGCCTGCCCGTAAGGATCGGTGGCGCCGGTTGCACTCAACCACAATTGGTAATCGGCAGCGATGGCGATGCCACCGTGAACCTGCCGCCAGATGCACTGATTGGCTGGGTTTGGTGATCCATCCGGCGGTGCGCAGATCGTGTCAGTCCACTCCACCACGTTGCCCCCCTGATCGAACGTGCCCCACGGGCTCGGCGAGCGGCATGCACCGACATCGGTCAGGTTGCCGGGGTTACCGTCGGGCGGCACGCAGCCGGACGAAGTGCCTGCAGCGCACCCCGAGGGGCACCAGACAGCGGCGTTGCTGTAATTGGCCACCGCACCGGACCCGGGGCCAGCATTGGTGACGTTGCCGCAGGCATCGCAGGTCGCCGGCGTCGGCGCGACATCAGAGCAGGTGGGGAAGCGCCAGTAGTGACGCCCCGATGGAAGTTCCTTGGGAGAGTAGTAGGCAGCTTTGATCCATTCATCCTGGCTCGGAAGCACGAATCCACGCACGGCCTGTCGCCCGGCGGCGGCCCCGAAGGTCTGCTGGTTGCGCAGGTTGTAGACGCCGCTGTCGGTTTCGAGGGAGAAACGGCACTCGTAGCGGAACACGCCAGGACTGACAATCGTGCGCACGCTCTGCCCGTTGTGTATCGAATTGACGAAGCGCGAAGCCCGGAAGAAATCGATGAACGCGATCGGCTTGTTCTGCCAGCAGGGGGCCGCCACCGAATAACGCTGCCCCGCCGGCATTTCGAGGTCACGCGCAACCTGACCGCGGTAGGCGTCCTTGGTCGGATCCATGCATGGATCCCAGAGCTGCAACTGATTGGCGCCCGTCGGATCGACGGCGTTCAGGAATGTCACATACTGCGCGACCGTGGTTTCATAACGCGCGATCTCGTACTTATAGTCGACGCGGCCCACGAACTCCGCCGCTTGCGTGGCATCTGGGAATTCTGGCTTGAAGGGGACGATCCCGACAGGGGCGTTCCCGGGATCACCCACCTCGACTGTTTCGATGGCGATGGTTGCTTCGGTCGACATACGTTCGCTCCTCGAAATGAGATGTTTCCAGATGGAGAACACTTGGCCGTGCCTTGGTTCCAGCGATCTCTCGGAATCATATCGATACGTTCCCCGCCCTTAAAGGCCAGGGGCGAGCCGGTAGAGAGGGCGCGTGTTTCTTGCTGGAGAGGGCTCACCGGAAGAATGGGTCGAGCACTTTCGCAAACGCCTTGGCGTGGTCGACGAACCCTGAGTCGGTGGGGTGGCTCGAGTCGACCGTTCCCTCGCCATCAGCGCCGAGGAGGTCGTCGCCGCCGAGGTAGTGGAGGCCAGGCACGCCGGCCGCCACGAGTTCGTCGTACGCGGCCTTGAGGGCGGCGTGGTTGGCGTCGTTGCGGGCCTTTTTGCCGGGGCGGAGCCAGCTGTCGGTGTAACGCCTGTCTTCGACGAGGAGAATGGGCGTGTCGGGGCGGGCCTTGCGGAGAAGCTCGACAAGGGGGCGGGTGCGGGCGGCGGTGGTGGGCCCGTCGATGTTTGGGCAGCAGTCGATGACGAACATGGCGGCATCGATTTCGGCGAGGAGCTCGCCCACTTCCGGCTCCATCCGGCCGTTGCCACTGAAGCCGAGATTCACGACCGGCCGACCGTAGCGGCGGTGGAGCAGCGCCGTGTGGCAGGTGCCGGGCCGCGAGGCGCACGCACCATGCGTGATCGACGTGCCGTAGAACACGATCGGCTTGTCGCGGCCGCGAAGCGCTGCCGGAGCCCGCTCGAGCGTCGCGCCGGCGGGCACGCCGATCTCGAGCGAGGTGACGCCGTTGTAGAGCGGAAGATAGAGGAGCCATTCCCGCTTGCCCGGGGCAAGCTCGTCGACCACCACGCCCCCCTGCTCGACGCCGGCTTTGTTCGGCGTCGCGCAGGCGACCCAGCGCCAGTGGCCGGCGTCGTCGCGGGCGTAGAGATCGAGGCCGCTGACGCCGGTGGCCGGCATGTGGGGCATGGCGAGGGAGTCGCTCGTGAGCGTCCAACGCGCATGGATCGCCGGGGCATCGGTGACGAAGCGGACGGAGAGGCCCGCGGAATGGCGGGAAAGATTCCAGACGTCGGGGCGGACCTTCTCCTGGGCCTTGGCGGGGAGGCGATCGAAGGGCGCGGCAAAGTCGGCGTCCGGCCAGCCCCGCCCCTCGACGCCCAGATCACGGGCGTCGACAAACTGGACTCCGTCGCGCTCGGAGACAGGAAGCGGCGCGGGGGTGTCAGCCGCGGCCGCAAGGCCCCCCGGCGCCGCGACGGCGAGCGCCATGGTCACCAGGATCGCAGGGAGGAGGCCGAAGGCAAGCCGGACGAAAGCTCGAGATCGCATGGCGGACTCCTCGGGGCTGAAGGGAATATTCGCCCCGAGGATACCCGACCCGCTTGACGAGAAGGCCTACCGGGCGAGAGCCACTCGCCGCAGCCGTCGCTCGAGGAGGCCGGCGGCCCCGACGAGAAGCATGACGGCGCCGTGGGCGGTGCTGGGGTCGATCTCGGGCACGGCGCGCATGACGTAGGTCATGCTGGAGTCGGCGTCGAAGATGACGGAGAGTGGGAAGATTCCGGCAGTCAGACGGCCACCACGAATGAGCCCCTCGAGGAAAAACGTGTCGTCTCCAGCCATCCGCAGGCCCCAGTTGGCAATGGCTCCAGAACCGGTGAAGGCACCGAGGTAAAGGACGCTCCCGGCGGAGAGCGAGAGCGACGTGAGCGTCAGCGGGGCAAGCCCGTCGAGCCGTGATCCCGCGTCGCTGATGGACAACGAGTCGACGCAGTCGCCGAGGCCAAAGGAGAAGGTGGCGCCACTGGAGAGCGAGAGATTGGTCACGTTGTAGTGGCCGCCAGACTGGCCCGCGGAGCCGACGCCAGAGAGGGAGAGCGACGGGGTGGAGAGGGTGCCAGCGATGAGGTTCAAAACGCCGTTGGAAGAGACGGCGGCACTCGTGAGGGTGATGTTGCCGTTGACGTTGAACGTGGCTCGGTCGCCATTGCCGTTGGTCCCGAAGACCTCCACGTGGCCGAGGACTGTCCCTGCCGGTGCGTTGACGATGCCACCGCTGATGGTGCTCGTCTCCGTGGGGGCGAACGTGTCGGCGACCAGGAGATCGAGCGAAGCATTCTCGACGAAGAAGGATGGAGCTGAGATGGTTTGCGTGGTGCGGGCGATCGCGCCAGCGGAATAGAGGTAGAGTGCGCCGTTGGTGAGGGAGAGATTCTGGTCGAGAAAGAGCACGGCACCATTGCCGATATCGAGATGGCCGGCAGTGATGGCATGGCCGGCGGAGGTGAGCGCTGTGGACATGCCATCGATGGTGATGTATCCCGAGGTCGAGAGATCCCGGGCAAGCGTCAGGGAGGCGCCGGTCGACAGGCTGACGTCGTAGACGATGCTGTCGTCGGGCCCGTAGCTGAGCGTGGCGCCGGAGCCGAGGCCGAGGGCTTCGGTGGCGTAGTGCCCGCCATGAATCGTCACTGCGTTCGGGCCGTCAAAGTCGAGCGAGAGAGCGGAGAGGGTGCCAGCGTCGAGGTTGATCGTGCCGCCCCCGTAGGCGCTCACCCCGCTGCCACAGGTGACGTCGGCCCCCGCGTTGAAGACCCCGGCGTCGTGAACCCTCAGGTCCTCCGCGAGTGTCAGCAGCGCGTCGGCGTTGTAGGTCGATCGGTCGCCGCCGACGTCAGTGCCGTAAACCTCGAGGGCGTCGTAGCTCGCGGGGGTGGTGTTGGATCCGACCGAACCGTCACTGACGACGACGGTCTCTCCGAATCCAGGCCGACTAGGGAGGCCGGCCGCAGTGACTGCGACGGAGGTGAGCACGACGGCGACGAGACGTTTGGCGACTCCGTCGGCAGGGTGGCTCCGGCAGGGCGTGATGATTGGCATTCGTTGGCAGGCCTGTACGTTCGAAATCTTCCCGGGCTTCTCTCCTCATTGAGGCGGACGATGCCCGACAAACCGAATGCGGTCGGTGAAAAATCGCCCTCGGATACTTTGTGGATCACTCATGCGAGGGGGGGTGTGCGTGGGGCCACGAATGGGGGAGGGGGCATGGACGATGCGTTCCCTGGTCGGCTACACTTCTCGCCGGCCCGCCTTTCTGAGTTGCCCTTTTTCAGGCATCGAAGCCTCGCGTTGCCGAGCGGGCCAACGCCTTCTCGAATCGTGCGCGCTCCCCCTTGGCAAAGGGGCCCAGGTCGACGTTTCGCACCAAGAGCTTCAGCCGAAAGGATGTGGGGAATGGCCGTGGGCAGGCGGGCCGATTTCGGAGGGCCGAGCGATCGCTCCGGGCTGTCGACGATCATCGACGCCGCGCGAAACGGAGGGGCGGAGGCGCTCAACCGACTCCTCAAGGTGGCCCACGTCTACCTCGGGATTTTCGCCGTCCAAGAGACGCCCGAGGCGACGACACAAAAGTTCGACGCGTCCGACATCCGCCAGGAGTCGATGATCGACGTGGCGAGGGGGATCCATTTATTCCAGGGACGCAGTCGGGAGTTTTTCGGCTGGCTGCGACAGATTGTCCGCACCAACACCATCGATCAGCATCGCCGCCATCAACGGTCAGCCGAGAGAGAGGTCGTGCACGATCTGGACCTGCACAACATTCCCGCGCCGTCCGATGCCGACATCCTTCTCCGTTCCGAGGAGAAGGAGCGGGTCGAGAGAGCGCTGAGCAAGCTCTCCGAGGATCACCGGGCGGTGCTCCGCCTCCGTGTCTGGGAGCGGCTCAAGTGGGAGGAGATCGGACAGAAGTTGAATCGCTCCGCCGATGCCTCGCGGCAACTGTTCGCCCGGGCGCTCGAGTCGGTGCGGGGAGATCTGGAGGAAGATGGTCCGAGCGCGGCTTGTGGTGCCTGACGAGATCGCCATGACGCTTTCCCCTCCGCCCCCCGACGATTCTCCCACGGAGCCCGGCCCGCGGCGCGATCCCGAACCCAGTGACGCCCCAGCGCCGCTCGATGACGCCGCCATCAAGCGACTGGCGGCGATCGATGATCAACTCGCCGGGCTTGCCGCGGCTGGCAATGACGACGATGCCGGGGATGCCGCGATCACCCCTGAGCTGGCCGAAAGGCTCGACACGCTCCTTCTCCTCCGGATGGTGGCGGCGGGGGATGCGAAGCCACCGGCGGCGCTTTCGATCGGTAAGTTCCGCGTTGTTCACAAACTCGGCGAGGGGGGCTTCGCCGAGGTCTTCGAGGTGATCGACACGAAGCTCGTCCGCCGCGAGGCGCTGAAAATTGCCCGCCCCGGGATCCTCCTCGACGCGAGCAAGACGAAGCGGTTTCTCCGCGAAGCGAAGCACGCCGCGAAGATTTCGCATCCGAATGTCGTCATCGTTCATGAGGTGGGGGAGCACGACGGGCTCCCCTACATCGCCCAGGAACTGTGTGGCGAAAGCCTCGCCTCCTATCTCGATCGCCATCCTGGCCCCGTCGCCCCCACGATCGCGGCCCGCGTCGTCCTCGCGCTCGCCGAGGCGGCGCATGCCGCCCATGCCGTCGGTGTCTTCCACCGCGACATCAAGCCGGGGAACGTTCTTCTTGTGCCGAGTGACGACGGCCCACTTCCGCCCGACGATCGTCTCGGATCCCGACAGCCCGGCGATGCCCCGGTTGTCCGGGGCCAACGGGTGAAACTTGGCGACTTCGGCCTGAGCACCTCGGTCTACAACGTCGATCACGATGCCCCCAGCGACCCCGCCACCGAGATCGGAACGGTGCTGGGGACGCCCGAGTGGATGGCCCCCGAGCAGGTCGAGCCAAAGCGCGGCCCGATGGATGCCCGGACCGACGTCCATGCCCTCGGCCTCGTCCTCGACCGACTCCTGACGGGGCGTTGCGTCTACGGCAGCCGGTCGCGGGAGGCCATCTACCGGCGCGTGCTCGACGTCGAGCCGGAGCCGGCTGACCGCGTCGTGCCGGGGATCCACCCCGATCTTGTCGCCGTCTGCAGCAAGTGCCTGACGAAGCGGCCAGGCGATCGCTACCAGTCGGCCGCCGAACTCGCCGTCGATCTGTCGCGCTTTCTCGACGGCCGCCCTACGATCGCCCGGCCGCTCACGCCAGCCCAGCACGCCGGCCGCTGGCTCCGTCGCAATCCCACGCTCACAGGCGCGATCGCCGCCGGCCTGGCGGCGGTTGTCCTCGGAGGCCTCGCGATCGAGGAACGGGCCCGGGGGATCGCCCGGGACATGGAAATCGAGCAAAAAGCAGAACGCGATCAGGAAGTGGAGACCGAGCGCCGAATCGCGACGGCCGAGCGGGAGGCGACGGAACGGGCCGAGAAGGCGGCACGGGACGCCGCCCGCGATCTTCGCCGCGCTTTCGAGACCTACCGGATTGGCAACGCCGCCGCGGCCGTCGCCGACCTGCGGAAGAGCGCTGCTGCCGATCCGGCACTCGCCGACTCGATCGCTGGGGGATGGCTCCTCGCCCGGACGCACGGCGAGAAAGCCATGCTCATCGACCGGGGGGAGAAGGCTCTGCCGGGGAACTCCGACGCCCTGCAGATCCACTCCCTCGCCCTGTCGCCAAAGGGCGACCTACTCGCCGCCGGCGCAGCCGACGGAATGCTTTTCATCGTGCCTCTCGCTGCCGATGGCTCGGCTGCTGGAATGCCACGCGAGATCGACGTTGGCCACGAGAT
>CAJAYZ010000916.1 GCA_903949225.1 uncultured Planctomycetaceae bacterium | reverse complement strand
GTCAGGCTCTGGTTCCGATCCCAGGACGCGCGGGAGAGCATCTACGACTTCGTCATCTACGGCGACGATGGGCGGGCGTTGGTGGCCCTGGATGGGCTTCACCTCGCGATCGTCTCGCCGGAGCGGAGCAAGCCCTCATGATGGCAGGACGGGGAGCCGTTGCCGACCGCATCGAGCGAGGTCTGATCGTCGGGGCATGGAGTGTCGAGATCGGGATCGCCACGCCGGCCCCGGATGAATCGCTCTCGAGTGCAGCCAGGCGACTGGCCGAGCGGGTTGTCGCCGAGGTAACGGGCTTGCCTGCCGCGGGAGTTCGCGTCGCCTCGCTGTTGCCATCGGGTCGGCCGATCGTCGCGAGCGACGACGGTCTTCTGTCGCTCGCAGTGTCTGTCGCGCATGAACGCAGGCTCGTGTGTGCCGCGGTCTGTGCCGGGGCGGGGATCGGGATCGACGTCGTCGACACCTCCGCCGCGCGGGCGGGGCTCGATTACTGGCTCGATGATGCCGAACGCGCCGCGGCCTCCCCCGCCATGATCTGGGCGGCGAAGGAAGCGGCCTACAAGGCAGCCGGACTCGACGCCGTCTTTCGTCCGCTCGGGGTGGCGGTCGAACCGAGCGACGACGGGACCTTCGCATGGACGCTCCGCGATGACTGGCGCACCGTCAGCGGCATGGGAAGGTTTCTCGAAGTCGGATGCCATCTCGTGGCGGTGGCCTGCACGCACGCCGCGTCCGGGGGCGTCGATGCCGCCCGTCCAACTGTCCATCCTCATCCAACCGCCTCGTCTTCCCAGGAGCAGCATTCATGATCGATCTGAGTGGAAAGGTGGCGCTCGTCACCGGGAGTAGTCGGGGCATCGGCCGTGCCTGTGCCCTCCGGCTCGCCGAGGCGGGGGCCGACGTCGTCGTCAACTATGTCACCAGCGGCCGCGAGGCCGATGCCGTGGCCGCCGAGATCGCCGCGATGGGCCGACGCGTGGCCTGCATCCGCGCCGACGTCGGCGAGGAAGAGGATGTCGAGGACATGGTGGGCTTCGTCCGCGAGCAGTTCGGTGCTCTCGACATCGTCATCCACAACGCGGCCACCGGGGGATTCCGCCCTTTGGCGGCCACCTCCCAGCGTCACTTCGACGCCGCCATGCATACGAATGTCCTCTCGCTCGTCCATCTCCTGAAAGCCTCGGCGCCGCTGCTCGAGGCGGGGAGTGGCCGGGGGAAGGTGGTCGTGCTCTCGAGCCATGGCACGCACATGGCGCTGCCGATGTATGGCCTCATCGGTGGATCGAAGGCGGCGCTGACGGCGTTGGCCCGCCATTGGGCCCTCGAACTCGGCGACCGGGGTGTGAACGTGAATGTCGTCGAGGCGGGCCTTGTCGACACCGATTCCACCCGTCGTCTTCCCGGGGCCGACATGATGTTTGCCGGGCGGACGAGCAAGACGATGGTCGGCGAGCGCCAACTCGAGGCGAGTGACGTCGCCGACGCGGTGCTTTTTCTTTCCAGCACGCTTGCGGATCTCGTCCAGGGCCAGACGCTCGTCGTCGATGGCGGCGCCGCGATCCATGTCTGATCCTTGTTTGTGATCCAGTCTGCCAGGACCGCCGCCATGATCGACCCTGACAAGTACCTTCTCCTCACCGGCGCCACCGGGCTCCTCGGTCGGTCGCTCGTCCGCGACCTGTCGGCCACTGGCCGCCGCGTGGCAATCCTCGTCCGCGGATCGAAGACGGCCACGGCCGAGGAGCGGAGCGACGAGATCCTCGATGATTGGCGTGACGTGGCTCGGGTGACGGTCGAGGCCCCGGTCGTCATCTCGGGCGACATCACGGCGCCTGGCCTCGGCCTTGATCCCGTCGTAGCCGACTGGGTGTCACGGAATGTCGACGAGGTGGTTCACTCGGCGGCGAGTCTTTCCTTCCAGATGCGGGAGAGTGACGGGGAACCCTGGAACAGCAACGTCAACGGCACCGCGAACGTCCTCGCGCTGTGTCGTGATCTCGGCATCCGTCGCTATCACCATGTGTCGAGCGCGTATGTGTGTGGCACTCGTCGGGGGCGGATTCTCGAAACCGAGCTCGACGTCGGCCAGACCCCCGGCAATGACTACGAGCGAAGCAAGATCGAGTCGGAGAAGGCGGCCGTCTCGGCGCCCTTTTTTGACGTCTGCACGGTCCATCGGCCGAGCATCATCGTTGGCGATCTCGTGGCGGGTTTCACCAACACCTTCCATGGCTTCTACAAGCCGCTGCGGATCGTACAGCCATTCGTCGAAGCATTCATGCAGGCTTCGCTCGAGCCAGGATCACTTCTCGACGTTCTCGGGATGACCGGTGACGAAGTGAAGAATCTCGTGCCGGTTGATTGGGTGTCGGCAGTGATGACGCGGATCATCGGCGACGCTGCGCTTCACGGCCGCACGTATCACATCACCTCGACTCGACCGACTCCCGTCAGCAGGTTGTGCCGGGTCTTCGAGGAACTCGTGGTGGAGATGGCAGCGGAGCTCGCCGCCGAGCGTGCCGCGGCTGGTCCGGCCAAGGGGGGATTGGGGTTCGATCCAACGGTACTTGCTCGGATGTTCGAGGATCAGATGCACGTCTACCGAGCCTATTGGAGCGACGACCCCCGCTTCGACAGCACGCAATGCACTGCTGCGGTCCCCGATCTGCCGTCGCCGGAGCTCGACGACGAGACGATCCGGCGGCTGTGCCGGTTCGCGATCGCCAATCGGTTCCGCTGGCCCCCGCCGGGGCGTGCCGTGAGGAGGGTTACAGCCCGAGGCCTCCTCGCAGCCAGACTCGGGGGGGCGTCGTGGGCCGCCCCCGCTTCCGGCGACCTCGTCGGCCTGTCGGTGGCCGGAGGAGGGGGCGGGCAGTGGTCGATCCGTTGCGGAGTCGAGGGACCGGTTTCGCTCCACGTCGGCGCGCCGCCGTCGGTCACGCCCTCGATCCTGACCAATGCCACGACGCTCGAGTCGGTACTTCGTGGAGCGATCTCTTCGCGCGCTGCGGTCGATCGCGGTGCGGTGTCGCTGACCGGGGCCGACGACACGTCGCGACGGTTTGCCGCGAAGACTCTCGACCTGCTGGCGTCCACCCCGGGGCCGTCGACACGCGATCGCGAAGCGATCGGTGGCTTCGTCGCTGCGGTTCGTTGAGCCACCCGGGAGATCCAACGACGACACGAACTCGATTCGGGGCGTTTGTTGCGGCGTGCCGGGGTTCTGATTAGCATCGTCGCATGTTCCAGAGCCCCACGCACTTGCCGCAGCTGCTGCCGCCGGACGCGTACCGATCCCCCGATCGATATGCCGTCGAGTTCGAGCGTTTGTTCAAGCGAGGTTGGCACCTCGTCTGTACCACGGCAGATCTGCCGCGAGCCGGCGACTATGTCACGCTCGACATCGGTTCGATCCCGCTCCTGGTGCGGAATGTCGAGGGGGAGATCGAGGCTTACCTGAACGTCTGCCCCCACCGTTTCTGTCAGATC
>CAJAYZ010000915.1 GCA_903949225.1 uncultured Planctomycetaceae bacterium | reverse complement strand
TCTTGCCATCACGGCGAGCGGTTTCGAGGCCGCCGACTACGAGATCACAACGATCGCCGGCACGCTCACGATCACGCCGGCGGCGCTCGAGATCCGGGCCAACGATCTGACGATCACCTACGGCGACGTCCGGCCGACGCTGACGGCGACCTACACCGGGCTCGTCAACGGCGACACGGCCGCGAGCCTCGCGGTCGCCCCTAACCTCGTTCTCTCGGCGTCCGATCTCCGTGCCGGCACGTACGAGATCGTGGCCACGGATGCCGCCGACCCCAATTACTCGATCACGTTCGTGCCCGGCACGCTCACCGTCGCCTAGGCCGCTCTGTCGATCACGGCTGTGAATCAGACGCAGGTCGTCGGTCGCTCCCAGCCGACGCTCACGGCCATCTACAGTGGCTTTGTCAACGGCGAGACCGAGGGCGTGCTCGCTACGAAGCCGCAGCTCACGACCGCTTCCGACGGCTCGGTCGGCTCGGCCGCGATCACGGTCTTCGGGGCGGTGTCGGATGACTACGCGATCACCTACCAGGCCGGCGTACTCTCGGTGGTGATCGACGAGCCGTCGTTCGACATTTCCCCGACGGTGGCCAGTCCGCTGGCGGGCGACGCGCCCACCTACTCCGTTGTGATCGTCTCGGCGATCGACGGCGAGAAGGTGACCGCCGGCACGGTCCAGTTCCGCTTCGATGGGGTTGATGTGGGGAGCCCGGTGGCGCTCGATGCCAACGGCGTTGCCTCGTTCACGGGAGATCCGCTCACGGCCGGAAGTCACACGATCACGGCGGTTTACAGCGGGACTGACCAGGTCGCCGCTGCCACGCGGTCGCTCGAGCAGTCGGTCGGGCGCTACGGCTCGACGATCGGGCTTGTCGATGCGACGGTCGCGGCAAGCTACGGGGACCGGCCGACCTACACCGTGCAGGTGACGCCGGCCGACGTGGCCAACGGCACACCGGCGGGGACGGTGCAGTGGGTCGTCGACGGCGAAGATGTCGGGGCCCCGGTGGCCCTCGACGGCAGCGGCCAGGCGACGAGCCAGGCCCTGCCACTGCTTGGGCCCGGGATCCACACGGTGCAGGCGCGCTTTACTAGCAGCAACGGGTTCCAGAGCGCGACCGACAGCGTCGTCCTCGAAGTGGCCCGCAAGACCCTCTCGATCACCGGCCTTTCGGTGGCGGCGAGAGCCTACAACGGCAGTGCCGTGGCGACGCTCGTCGGCACCCCCGTCTGGGTCGGCTTGGCGGAGGGGGAGTCGTTCCCGGTCGGAGAACTGACGGCCTCCTTCGCCGACGCGGATGCCGGTGTCGCGAAGACGGTGACGATCACGGGCTACGCGGTGCCGAGCGCCAACTACGTTCTCGCCGCCGACCCGACGATCACCACCGACATCCTCCCGGCGACGGTCGAGGTCGTGGTCGACGCGACCTCGAAGGTCTATGGGAGTGCTGACCAGGTCCTCACCCACGCGGTGACCGGCCTCGTCGGCAGCGACACCCTCTCCGGTTCGATCGCCCGGGTGGCAGGCGAGAATGCCGGCGAATACGCGATCACGCAGGGGACCCTCGCCGTCGGCAGCAACTACACGCTGTCGTTCACTAGCGCGACCTTCACGATCAGCAAGGCCCTCCTGACGGTGACGGCCGAAGCGGTTACGAAGACCTATGACGGGGCCATGGCGAGCGGATTCTCGAGTACGATCTCCGGCTTCGTCGCTGGAGAGAATGCCGCCGTTCTCTCCGGCGCCGCGGCCCTCACGGGCACCGCCACGACGGCCGTCAATGCCGGGGTCTATCGGCTCGTGCCCGCCATCGGCACGCTCGCGGCGCAGAACTACGCCTTTGAATTTGTCGAGGCGGTCGTGACGATTAACCGCCGAACGCTGTCGGCGAGCCTCGTCAACGTTCCCTCGAAGGTCTACGACGGCAAGGTGGCCACGACGCTGGCACCGGCCAACGTCGCCCTCTCTGGGATGGTCGTCGGCGAGTCATTCACGGTGTCGACGGCGGCAATCGCCGCGACGTACGCCTCGCGGAACGCCGCGCCGAGTGTCTCCATTGCTATCGACGTCGCCGGGGCCGGCCTCGCGGCCGGAGTCGGCACGCTCGCTGCCAACTACGACATCCCGTCGGTCGCCTCCGGCGCGGGGGCGATCACGACGCGGGTGCTGACGGTGACGCCGACCGGCATCTCGAAGACGTATGACGGCACGACGAGCGCCGTCGTAGCGCTCACCGACAACCGAGTCCTAAGCGATCTGTTAAGCCTGACGTACACGACGGCCCAGTTCGTCGACAAGAACGTCGGCTACAAGTCAGTCCTCGTCGGCGGGATCGCCATGTCGGGCGGGGCAGCGGCCAACTACACCGTCGCCGCGACCGCCCGCACGGCCGCCAACATCACCCCACGCCTCCTCGCCGGCACGGTGACCGTGGCCGACCGGGTGTATGACGGGTCGCGCGCGGCGACGATCGTCGGTCGCGGCCTCTCCGGGCTCGTTGAGGGGGATGCCGTCACACTCGACGGCGGCACAGCGACGTTTGCGAGCAAGGCCGTCGGTGCCAGTAAGGCCGTGACCGTGACCGGGCTGGCCCTCGCCGGCGCCCAAGCCGGGAACTACGAAGTGAGTGCCACGAGCGCCACGATCGCGACCATCACGAGGCGGGCACTCGTCGTCACGGCCACCGCCGTCGACAAGATCTTCGACGGCACGACCGCAGCAACGGTGGTCCTTGCCGACGACCGGGTGACAGGCGACACCGTCTCGGTGAGCCACACCTCGGCAACGTTTGACACCGCGGCGGTCGGCGACGGCAAGACCGTGACCGTCTCCGGGATCACGATCAGCGGCGCCGATGCCGCCAACTACACCGTCGCCACGACGACCACGACCACAGCGAGAATCGGCTCGCAGGCCATGGCTCCGGTGATCACGGCGCAGCCGGCGAGCGTGTCGATCCTGCCGGGGGAGTCGGCGACGTTCACGGCCACCGCCGGCGGCACCGGGGTGACCGTGCAGTGGCAGCGGAGCACCGACAGCGGTGTGACGTGGGCTGACATCGCTTCGGCCCGATCGACGACCTACAGCGTGGCCGTGGCCTTGGCCGACAACGGCACGCGGGTCCGCGCGGTGTTTAGTAACGTCGGCGGCTCCGTCACCTCGGCCGTCGCTACGGTCACCGTGAGCAAGGCGACGGTGGCCAGTGCCGGCGTGAGGTGGGGCACTAGTGGCACCTCGAGCCTCGTCGACGCGGCCGCCAGTGGCGGCGTCGTGCGGCTTCTCCCGAGCGGTCGAGTCAGAGACATTCCTTGGGCCAACATCAACCGGGTCACGTTCACGCTCGATCGGGCGATCACCGATCTCACCGGCGTCACCGTCTCGGGCGTGAACGGCACGAATTACGGCACGCCGACGGTGACGATCTCCGGCACAACCATCACGCTCACGCTCGCCACCGCGATCGTCAACGCCGACAAGGTGACCGTCACGATCAACAACAGCCAGGTGACCGGCTGGACGCGGCGCCTCGACGTCCTCCCCGGCGACGTCAACGACGACGGCATCGTTAACACCACCGATGCCACGACGGTGAGGAACTACTACACCGCCGGGATCAAGCCGCTGTTTGCCCTCATCTATCTCGACATCGACGGCAGTGGTACCGCGAATGTCTCCGACTACAATTTCATCCTCACCCGCAACGGCAAGAGACTTCCGGTCTGATTGACGTTCCTGTTCCTTGATTTTGTTAACTCCACCCTGTCTTCCCCCTGCCTCGGTTTCTCTGGAGAAATGTCCCATGTCCCCGGCGTGGCTTCGACCGATTCGCCTCCTCTCGATCACCGTTGCTGCGGTTCTGGCGACACTCGGCGCCCCCTCCGGCACCGAGGCCGGTCTCGTTGTCGAGTTTCGAAACATCACCGGCGGCCGCGAGGGGGGAACCGGAAGCTTCGAGGTGGTGCTCGTGAGCAGCGATCCAGCAGTCGACATCTACGACTTCGGCGTACAGATCGAAATCGCGGGCACGAGCGTCAACTTCACGGGAGCGACTACGGCGACCACGGC
>CAJAYZ010000914.1 GCA_903949225.1 uncultured Planctomycetaceae bacterium | reverse complement strand
CGTCTTCCTCGCGTCCCTGCTGGTCGGAAGCGTACGCGGCATCGGCCTGCCTGGCCGCCGTGATCAATTCCTCGACGTTCGCCAGCCGGTCATCCCCCTCTTCGTCCTCGTCGTCAGCCAGCATGGCGCGGTAGCCAGTCTGCTCGAGCACCGCTTCGAGGAGCGCCGCTACCGACGGTTCGCTCGCTGCGACCCTGGCGAGCGAGGCCTGGAGTGCGGCAAATCGACCGATCGACGTCGCTGCCCGTGCGGACAGACCAGGGACCGACTTCGCCCGTCCACAGGCGGAGAGGAGTGGCATGGCGTGGTCGGCTGCCCACGCCGAGAGGAGATCGAGTGACTGCCGACCGATGCCGCGTGCGGGAACGTTGACGACCCTGAGGAGCGCCTCGTCGTCGCGCGGATTCCGCAGGAGCCGCAGCCAGGCGACAACATCGCGGATTTCCCGTCGCTTGAAGAACTCGACTCCGCGGAGAAGCTGATAAGGGACGCCCCGGGAACGAAGCGCGACCTCGAGGGAACGGGAGAGCGCATTGGTCCGGAAGAGGATCGCGAAATCGCGAGGGGAGCGCGCCGACGTCGTGATTGACATGGCGATTTCGTCGGCGATCCGTTCAGCCTCTTCGTGTCCTGACGCATCGAGCACGATGCGGACCGGGGATCCGGCAGGGGCATCGGTGAGGAGGCGTTTCGGCTTCCGCCGGGTGTTGTGCGCGATGAGGCGGTCAGCCGTCGCGAGGATGTTGGCCGTGCTGCGGTAGTTGTGCTCGAGTTTCACAACACTTGCGGAGGGGTAATCGCGTTCGAACTCCAGGATGTTGCGGATGCTCGCCCCGCGCCACCCATAGATCGCCTGGTCGGGATCGCCCGTCACCGAGAGATTCGGATGGTCGATCGACAGGCCGCGGAGGATCGCATACTGGGCGGCGTTGGTGTCCTGGTATTCGTCGACGAGAATCCAGCGGTGGCGGGCGTCGAGTTGGCTGCGGAGTTCCGGGTTGTCGATGATCAACCGTGCCACATGAACGAGCAGGTCGTCGAAGTCGACGGCGTTGCACTCGAGCATCATCTGTTGATAGACGGGCCACAATCGCACGGCGACCTCGTCGGCCGGCCGTCCCCAACCGGGCTCGAAGGTCTCCGGTGTCCGAAGGTCATTCTTGGCACGGCTGATGATTCCCGCGAGACGGTCGACTGGGGTGTGCGTGAGGTTCAGCCCGAGGCGCTTCGCCGCTCGCTTCATCACCGATCCGGAGTCGTCGGTGTCGAGGATCGAGTAATCGCTCGTCAGTCCGACCATCCGGGCGTGGGTTCGGAGCAGCCGGGCCGCGAACCGGTGAAACGTTCCCATTTCCACCGCCTGAGGCCCCACGAGTGCCGTCACGCGGCGGCGCATCTCGTCGGCAGCCTTGTTGGTGAAGGAGAGTGCGACGATGTTCCTGGCCGGAACGCCCTGCGAGATCAGGTGGGCGATCCGATGAGTGACGACGCGGGTCTTGCCGCTGCCAGGCCCCGCGAGGACCAAAAGCGGACCTTCCATGTGCGTGGCCGCCAGACGCTGCGACTCATTGAGGTTGTCGAGTTGCATGCGTTCCTGATCGATCCCACCGCGGTGGTGAACCCCGGTGGGATGCGTAGTTTGGGTGGAGAGAGGTGGATGCCGACCGGGAGGTAGTCGGAATCCCTTGATCCCGAGTATATTTCTTCCCCGTCGGAAGACGGTGCCATCGGATCATGGATCTGGTTCATCGCAGTTGCGGGATGGGGAAAACACCTTCCCCCGCCACGCGCGCTGGACGATCGATGAAGAGTCGCCCCACAAGGGCGGCGCAGGGATGCCCGATGGTACCCCGTCAACGGTTCCGATTCCCGGGACATTCCCGGGACACGACGCCCATGGACCGGGAACCCGGTCCGCCGCACGGGAGGGAACCCATGCCACGCGTTCCGTACAAAAATCTGACGCAATCGGACGAGATGGCGGAGAAGCTCGACATGAGCACGGCCGAGATCGGTCTCTCGGTGCGAACGACGAACTGCCTCGAAGAGAAGGGCATCTTCACCGTTCACGATCTCCTCAAGTGCAAGCGAGCCGATCTCCTCGGCATTTCCAATTTCGGGGAGAAGACGCTCGAGGAGGTTTATCGGGCCCTCGAGAAGATCGGCTTCTACCGCTCGGCGCAGTCCTCCTCCCCCCAGGCGACGTTGCAGGGGACGAGCGGATTGTCCGGGGCTGCCAGCGAAGATCCAAACTGAACTCCGGACG
>CAJAYZ010000913.1 GCA_903949225.1 uncultured Planctomycetaceae bacterium | reverse complement strand
CGCTCCACAGGCCGAGTTGGAGTTCTGGCCGTCGCTCGGCCTGGTGCTCCCCACGCTCGCGGTGATCGTGGTGGCGGCCGGTGCGTCCCTGGCGGTGCGGCTGCTCGTCGATGGATTCCGCTGGCATCCCGCTGCAGTCGCCCCCGACCTCCGCAGGATCGATCCGCTGGCCGGCATCCGGCGGATTCTCGCGCCGACGACGCTCTTGACCGCTGCCGGAGGGGTCTTTTGGCTCGCCATCCCCGCCTGGGTGGCCTCCCGTTCCGGCGATCGCCTCGCCGAACTCGTCAGCTCCACCACCGACTCGATCCCGGTCGATGCCCCACTGCCGGTGGCCGTTGGCTTCGCCGCGGGGGCAATCCCTGAGGGCCTCGCCCTGCTCGCTCCGACGGTGGCCGCGTCGGTGGCCGTGGCGGTGGTTCGTTGGCTCCTCCTTCGCCGCCGGGGCGAGCAACGCA
This sequence comes from uncultured Planctomycetaceae bacterium, assembly GCA_903949225.1. Classification (GTDB taxonomy): domain Bacteria; phylum Planctomycetota; class Planctomycetia; order Pirellulales; family UBA1268; genus QWOP01. Next base: position 5,383 of record CAJAYZ010000913.1, on the reverse strand, counting down.
TTCGGATGACGCCCGAGGAACTCCGCGAGGAGCTCCGCAGCCTCGAAGCGCCCCCCGCTGTCCGCTGGGGTAGGCCGGCCCCGTCGCGCGCCGCTGCGGAGAGCCCGGCCGCACCCCGGCCCGAAGACGCGGTCCCCCGCCCCCGGTCAGCTGCCGTGGTCACGGTCAGCGTTGGAGTGGTGCTGGGGATTGTCGCCATGGGCTCGGGCTGTCGGCTCGTCAATCGCCACAGCGCCGTGCCGCAACAGCAGCTCGCCGAAGCACGGAGGCTTTCGAACGAAGGTCTCTCCGCCGCCGATCAGCAGGATCTCGCCGGCGCCGAAACGCTCCTCTCGCAGGCGGTGAAACGATGCCCGACCGACATCGATGCCCGCCGCCACTATGCCTCCGTGCTCTGGCAGCGGGGGGAGCGGATGGAGGCGGTGGAACAGATCAACGAAGCGCTCCGCCTCGCCCCGGAGGATGTGCCGCTGTGCCTCGCCGGCGGACGGATGACGATGGAACTCGGGCTCCTCGATGACGCCGATCGACTTGCCATCGCGGCGCTCCGCGCGGCCCCCCAGTCGGCCGACGCTTGGCACCTTCGGGGGCAGGTGTCCCTGGCGCGGGGGCAGGACGAAACAGCGCTTGCCGAGTTCCATCACGGCTTGGCGATCGCGCCCGACGACCGTGGCCTTCTCCTCGACACGGCCGAGGTCTACCGCCGCCTCGGTCGCCCCCGGCGGGCCCTCTCGACCCTGGCAGCCCTCGGCGAATCCTACGGGCCCCAGCAAACCCCCGGACTCGTCCTGGCCCTCGAAGGGATGGCGCTGCAGGCACTCGGCCGCACGGACGACGCCCGCGACAGCTACCAAGCGGCGATCGCCCGGGGCGGCGCTCCGGCTGACACCGCGGAGCGGCTGGCGAACCTCGACGTGCGGCCCGCCGCCGGACCGGTGGCCGCCGCCCCATCCGGCCAGCCCTCCCGCTGACGGCTCACTCCCTGATTACTCGCCAGAGGTCGTCCGCCCGGTGAGGAGATCGAAGGCTCCGATCGCCGGGACGAGCAGGGCGAGCGTGGCAAAGCCGTAGGCCACGGTCGTGACAAACACCACCTGAAGGTTGTTCCCCTGGAGGAACGAGGTGATCGCCACGAACGTGAGCGCCGGGAGGAGGGCGGAGGCCCAGCCGATCGCCGGCGAGGGATTCCGGGCCGAGAGCGCGGCGTAGAGGCCGATGGCCCCCCCGACGATGACCGCCAGGAATGGGGCGAGTTGGAGCTCGAAACTCGATCCGAACGCGACCATGATCCGCATCGCGGTCGCCACACCGACAAACAGGAACGTGACGGTGCCGAGGGCGACGGCGATGGCGCGGCGGGAGGAGTCGTACGAAAGCCCGACATGGAAGCCGAGCACCGCAGCGAAGAACAGCAGCACCGCCATCCCCAAGCCGAGGCACAGCCCTCCCTCGACACCGGTGATCCCGGCGGCGACCAGCGCCCCGCAGAGGACGAGCGGAAGGATCACGATTTCCCGGGCGACCGAGAGGACACCGAGCAGTTTTCCCCACACGAACTCCGCCGGCTCCAAGTCGCTCACAAGCAGCAGGTCGAGTGATCCACGATCGCGCTCGGTCGTCACGCTCGTCACGGCCAGCGCCGTCACGGCGACGAGACTCGCCAAAGCCATCGGCACCACCGCCAGAGCGATGGCGAGCCGATCGGGCCGCGGTCGGCCCGCCTCGCGGAGAATCCCGGCAACGGCCACCGCGAAGAGAACCAGCCAAGCGATGCGGACGACAACAATCATCCTGCCGTAAGCGCGGGTGCGCATCTCCCGCCACAGGATCGGGTTGTCCCACACCTCCCGCGACGGGGTTCGGACAGGCTGCGCGTCCGTGGCCAGCGTCCCTCTGGCCCGCGATTCGCGGGCCACATTCCACGCTCGCAGTTGCCACACCGCCACCGAGTTGGAGACGACGATGATCAAGGCGCAGGTGGCGAGAAACGGCAGCAGCGTTGCCCCTCCCAACGGACTGAGGGCGGCAAACACGGCCCGGGCAGGGGAGAGCATCGCGGCGACAGCCGCTCCCTGCGAGGCCGTCACCGTCTCGCCGACGGCCACCCAAGCCACGAGGGCAAAGAGCGTGATCGCGAGCGATTGAAACGTCGTGTCCTTCCAGAACGCCACGGTGGTGGCGATGCTCGCCGCGGCGAGCGCAGCCGCCACCGTGACGGCGAACATCCGTGCCAACTGCGGGAAGGTTACGCCACCGAAAAGGGCGGCGATGGCGAACATCGGGACGGCGGCGAGGAGCAGGAGAAGCACCCTCACGAGGCTCGCGGCCAGTTTGCCAAGGACGAGTTCCCGGTCGGTGAGGCGGCTGACGAGGAGCAGTTCGAGGGTCCGGCGGTCCTTCTCGGTGCTAACGGCGACAGCCCCGGTCATCGCGGCAGCCAGCATCGCCAGCGTCAGTTGGAGCGGGGCAAGAATCCGCGTCAGCGTCGCCCCGAACCGGGCAGTATCGCCGGCGGTGGCCACCGATTGGGTGCCCGTCACCACCAGCCAGCAGGTGGCAATGATCGCCAGCAGGGCCCCCGCGTAGACCGCCCGGGCGATGTACAGGCCGCGGGAGCGTGGCGCGAAGGCGATTTCGCGTTCGAACACGGCCCCGAGCAGCATAATCCCTCCCGTACGACGGCTGTGGCGTTCCGCCAATCCGGAAGGTACAGTACCAAAATCACTTCGGAATCTCGCCAACATCCATTTTTCCACTGTCGAGGGACGCCCCATGTTCCTGTCCACCAGCGCTGATCACACCCTCCCCCCCCGCGGCTTGACCACGAGGCTCGCCGGCCGGGCCACGCTGCTGCTCGGGTTCGGATGGCTGGTGGTCGGGATGTCCACCCTGGCCCCGGCCCAAGTGACGGTCCAGACGCTCATCGGCAGGGCGGTCACCGACGACTCCCACGCCACGGAGATCAACAGCGCGATCACCCGCTTCCGCGACCGCGACGTTGACGGCTGCCGGGCGATGCTCGAGCGCGTGCACGCCGACGATCCGAAAGTGCCGCCCCCGGGGGTGATGATGGCCACCTTGTGGCTGAGCGTGAAGCAGGCTGCCGCAGCTCGCGCGGAACTCGACCAGACCGTTACCAAGTTCCCGGAAGATCCGGAGCCCTATCTCGTCCTCGGGGATCTCGCCTTCCAGGATCGGATGGTCACCGATGCGTCCGTGCTATTCGATCGAGCTGAGGAGCTGTCTGCGAAGTTCACCTCGAACGCCAAGCGGAAGCGCGACTTCGATATCCGTTGCTATGCCGGCAAGGCAGCGGTCCACGAGGCCCGCGGTCAGTGGGATGCGGCGCTTGCCGAGATCCGCAAGTGGGTCGAGATCGATCCCGACAGCGCCAGCGCCCGGCAGCGGCTCGGCAGCGCTTTGTTCCAGCTCGAGAAGCCCGACGAGGCGCTGACGGCGTTCGGGGAGGCGCACGATCTCGACAGCAAGCTTCCCCGCAAGGAGATGCTCCTCGCCCGCCTCTACGATCAGGCGAAGAAAACCGACAAGGCGCGCGAGCTCGTCGAAGCCGCGGTGAAGGCCGCCCCCGACGACGCCGTGGTCCGGCTTGGTGCGGCCAATTGGTTCCTCACCCATGGCGACACGGTCGCCGCCAGAGCGAACGGTGACAAGGCGATTGATCTTGATCCGAAAAATCTCGAAGCCCGGATCGTCAATGGGACGATCGCCCGCGTGGCTCGTGACTTCGAGGCTGCTTCCAAGTTCTTCGGCGAGGCCCACGCTCAGTCGCCACGAAACTTCGTTGCCTCCGACTCGCTCGCCCTCTCTCTGGCGGAACTGCCGGAGAAGGAGAATATCCAACGGGCGCTCGAGATCGCCGAGACGAACGTGGCGATGGTCAAGGACAACCAGCAACTGCAGATCGCGTCGCTGACGACCCTGTCGTGGGTGCTCTACAAGCTCGGACGGATGGCCGACGCCGAGAAGATCCTCGCGCAGGTGTCGCAAAACAACGCGCTCACCGCCGACGGCGCCTACTACATCGCCCAGATTCTCTCCGACAAGGGAGAGAAGGAGCAGGCCCAGCGGCTCCTCGAGCAGTTGATGACCAACGACCCGATCTTTGCCAACCGCTCCGCAGCCGAAGAACTTCAAGCGGAGCTCAAGGCTGAAGCCGAGGCGTCGGCGAAGTAACCGGCGGCGGATTCCCCCGCCCCGGAATCCCGCTGTCAGCGTGCCTGTCCGGCCCCCGGCTCACCGGTGGTTGGGGCTGCTGGTTGCACCGGCGTAGCGCCTGGTTGCGCCGGCGCCGCGCCGGGGAACACCGGCTGCGTGAACCCCGGCAGGGTATTGCGTCCTGGGAGACTCGACGTCGGCCGTGGTGGCACGACCGGCTCGGCCACGCCGCGCTGTGCGGGCACGAGGTTCGACCAATTCGTTCCCCCTGATGCGTTCGGCGACGCACTGGGCGAGCCCGGCACCGCCGACGGTGCCGGCGCCTGCGGGAATCCGTTCCCTGACCTTGCCGGTCCAGTCGCCGCAGACGGAGACGTCGGCTGTGGGGTCATGGGGCGGACGGTGATCCCACCGCCCGGAATCCCGGGCAGGCCGTCCCCGGCGGGCGTGACGCCGGGTTGGCTGGCGGCGGCGCGGCGCAGTTGCTGGGCCCGGGATCTGGCCCGGATGCGGTCGCTCCGCAGGGGGATCCCTGGGTACGCCTGAACAGGCACCTCAAGGCTCGGCAGCCCGATTCGGCTGCCGTCGCCGAAATAGGTGAACATCTCGATGGCCCGCGCCGGGAGGACGAGGAAAAGCGACACGAGTGTCGCCCCGGTCAACCAACGGCCCCCCCGGGGCCACCGACGTGGCGTACAAGTCATGGATCGGCCTCCCTGCCGTTGTCTCGGTGGATCGAGGGGCAGCCGTCCCGCCGACGACGCACATCCCGTTCCACTGGTGTCTTCGGATCATTCAGCGCTCCCACTCATCGATTCCTCCGCTCCTCGGTCGCCACCGGCACGACCGGCACGACCCGACCCGGGAGGCACCGGCCGCGCGCCGCGGTACGCTGGTTGACATGCTTTCCCCCACGCTTGTCACGATCCCCGCCACGGTCTGGTGGGCAGCCTCCGCCCTGGCGGCGCTGGTCACTGCCGGCACGGCGATGCGTGCCGCCGTCGCCACGCGTGGCTCGACGGCCGTTCCGGCAACCCTGTGGGCGATCGCTGCCTGCCTCTTCCTGACGCTCGATACGGCCCTCCGCGCCTCAGGGGCCGTCTCGCAACCGTCGGCTGCCGCGTCGCTGCGGATGGTGACGGCTGCCCTGTCGTTGTGCCCGGCGATGTCGCTCCTCGGTGCAAAGCGCCCCCAGCAGGGGGTCTGG
>CAJAYZ010000912.1 GCA_903949225.1 uncultured Planctomycetaceae bacterium | reverse complement strand
GGCTGGCCTCGGTGCGGATGACGACGCCGTCTCGATCGGCGTCGAACCGGGCCAGAAACGAGTCAGCCCGGGCCGCGGCGACGCTGTCCTCAGGCTCCGCGGCAGTCGAAGCCACGGCCAGCGCCGCTTCCTCCGGCGCCACTTCCTCCGCAGCCACCAGCGGCTTGGCGACCTCGAAGAAGGCCAGCGCCATCTCCTCCCACGTCTGCTCTCCCCACATCACCGTCTCGGCGGGATCGGGGTTGGTTGGGTTGGCGGCGGAGTTGTCGAAGTGGGCAACGATCTCGAGCGCGTCGATGCCATCGAGCGGCAGCGGTTCAGAAAACTCGTACGTGTGCTGCCAGTTGAAGTCGTAGTGCGGCACGGAGAGGAGCGTCTCCGTCTCGCTTCCCCGGCGCGCCCGCACCTCAAAAGCCTTGCCGCGGAGATGCATGTGAGGAGAGACGGCCAGGAGGGTGCTCCCCTTGGAAAACCCCGTCAACTCAGAGCGGACCTCGTGGTCGGCGGCATGAGGAGGGATCTCAAAGTCCTGATCGACCGCGGCGAGCGTCACGACCTCGTGGGTCACCTCCTCGCGCGGTATCGTCACGACGCCGACGCTCGTCAGATCCTCCCGCTCGCGGCCATCGGGGGTGTAGTGCATCTGAAAGACGAACTTCGACCGGGCGGGGATCCGTCGGGCATGCCCCGGCGGGAAGGCGGTGGCCCGCTGGCCGGGCACGTAGGCGGTAACGAAGCTCATGCCCCGGAAGTCGGAGAGGTTCTCGGGACGGACGAAGACGATCCCATGGTGGACGACCGACGGCGCTCCCGGCACGCACTGCGCCGCCGAGATCCACGTCTCCGCCTCGAAGTGCGGATCGGCGACGAAGTATTGGTAGTCGACGGTGCCCGAGGCCGGCACCCGGTAGGGCCGGCGCCCGAGCGGCACGATCGCGTCAGGCGCTCGCGGCAGGCGCCAGCCATCGACCAGCGCCGGCGCCGGCGGGCTCGTTGCCGGATCGCCGGCGGGCATCCCCGCCTCGAGCCACGCCTTGAACAGGGCCGTCGCCTCGGCGGGAAATTGGCGGGCATTCCTGAAGCTGCCGTGCTCCGGGGCGGCGTGCCAGGGGGGCATTCGCTCCTGCTCCATCGTCTCGAGCATCATCGCCGCCCAGCCACGCACTTCGTCGAGCGTCGTCACGTCGAAGGGGCCGATCTCGCCGGCCCGGTGGCATTCGAGGCAATGCGTCTGGAGAAGCGGGACGATGTCTCGGTGGAAGGTCGGCGCGGCCTCGGCGGCGAGGTCGCTGTCGCGGTCGAACGTGATCAGGCAGCCGACCGGCTCGGTGCGCGGCACGGCGACGGGGCGGCCGGCGAGGAGATCGTCGATCGCGGCGGTGAGTTCGTGGGTCGTCGCGGCGGCGCGGGTGAGGCCGGGGGCGAATTGATCATCGACCCGGCCGGTGTAGGCCACGCTTCCGAGCGCATCGAGGACCACGACCCCTCCGGTGCGGGTGGCGCCGAGCGCGCGGGCGATCCGCTGACGGGGATCCATGACGAGCGGAAACGTCACCCCGGTCTCCCGGGCTGCCGCCAAAAACTCCTCGGCTGAATCCTGGCGGTTGGCATCGACGCCGATCACTCGCACGCCCCGATCGGAGTAGTCGGCGGCGATCGCCTCGAGACGGCCGGCATATTGCCGGGCGACCGGGCAACCGGCGCCGAGAAAGGCGATCACATGGCAGCGGGCTGACGTATCGAACTCGATCGCGCTGCCGTCGAGGGCCTCGAAGGGAAAGGCCTCCGCGGCGTTCGTCGCCGCGGCCGGAATCTCGGCTGCCAACACTGCGGGCAGGCCCCCAAGGCAGGCGATGGCTAGGGCCCAAAGGGACACGGCGAGCAGGCGCTGGACACGCTGACGGCAAACGCTGCGATCGAGAGCAAACAGCATGGGGCGATTCCGGGGCGCTGACCGGCGGAGGAAGCCCCCCATTCTATCCAACGGTCCGGAATCGACGCAGGCCGATCCCACGCAGCCCACGCCGGCACTTCCCCCCCATCTCCGGACGAAAACGGCTCGCTCGACCGATCGCCCCAGGTCGTGTGACCGAGTCAGACCTTGCCAGCATTACTGTTCGCCCGTGCACTTCCAGCTCGTGCCCGCGGGGGCGATTCCCTCCTCGGCTACACTCCAGAAATGGACGAATCTCCCCACACAAAGCCCATGGAGGCTGATCCAAGCCCAGGCAGCGAGCTGTCTGGAAAGCCGAGCGTGGTCGCGTTCGGGTTTGACGTTCTCGACCGGATCGAGCTGGCGATCGCCATGGTGAAGGAACGACTCCGCCGCGCGGTGACGGCGCTCGAGGCCCGGGGGATTCCCCATGCGATCGTCGGCGGTCATGCCGTGGCGGCCTGGGTAGCCCGGATCGACCCAGCGGCGGTGCGGACGACGGTCGACGTCGATCTCCTCGTCGCCCGGGCCGACTTCGACGCCGTCAAAGCCGCCCTCGAGGCGGTCGGCTTCATCCATTCCTTTACGTTCGGGATCGACATCTTCGTCGACGGTCCCGACGGGAAGGCCCGCGAGGCGGTCCAAATCCACTTCGCCGGCGAACGGGTGAAGCCAAACGATGCGGTGCCATCCCCCGATCTGTCGGCGGCGAAGATCCTCGACGGCTACCGGACGATCGATCTCGACCGACTGATCGGCATGAAGCTGACGGCCTACCGGCTCAAGGATCGAGTCCATCTCCTCGACATGATCGACGTCGGCCTCATCGATGCCGCGACCCTCGATCGCCTCCCCGAGTCACTCCGCCCCCGGCTCGCCGAGCTCCTCGCCAATCCCGACGGCTGACGCGCCCCTCAACAAACGGCCCGGAGTCGACCGCGGAATGGCCGCATCGCTCCCCTGCCTGTGCCTTGAGCGCGGTCGGCCCAGTTGGCGGTGATCGTGCGGGAATTGGTGACTGGTCCCGTCGAGAGGATGGCAGCACGTTGAAAACTCTTCGGGACGATCACCCCTGCGGGCCTTTCGGGGAGTGGTCATTGTGGAAATCTCTGATCCTGATGATCCCCAGCCCCGACGTCTATGCTCAGCCAGCCGGGCACTTTCGCCACACACCAGCCCATCAACGCTCGCCCACCCAATGCTCTCCGGATCGATCTACCGCTCATTCTTCCACGGCATCCGATCCGTCGAGCGGCTCGTGCCGCCTCCTTTGCTTTCGCGGTTGCTGTGGCCTTTTATCGCCGTGTTCGCTTTTGCCCGCTGCTACGGCGAGGCCGGCCGGAGAGCGCAACGCGGCTTTGCCGAGGCCTGCGGCAGACCGCTCGGCCTGGCGGAACTATGGCGGAGCTTCATCGGTGAGACATACGTGCGGCTCGCCACGCTCTGGCCGGAGCGCTTCGTGACACGAACCTGGCGGCGTCAATTCGTCGTGACAGGCTTGGAGCGTGTGCTGGACTGTCAGGCCGCCCGGAGGCCGGTGGTGCTGGCGGTGATTCATGCTCACCACGTCAACTTGATTCAAATGTTTTTGCGGGCGCACGGGGTGCCCGTCGCGTCGCTCACGTACGCTCCGCAGAGCAGCGAAAAGCGCCGTCTGATCCACCGAGCCGTGGACCGTCGCTCACCACTAGCCGGCGTGCCGCATTCGTTCCATCGTGCGGAACTCCGGTCGGCGTATGCCTTCCTGCGAGACGGCAAGTGCCTCCTCGTGGCCTGCGACGTGCCAACCAAGGACGCCGTCACGATGCCCTGGGCCCTCGGCACGATTCGCATCAACGTCGGTCCCTATCGACTGGCCGCCTTGGCGGAGGCAATCGTCATCCCCGCCGTCTGTTGCCAGGAGAAACCCTGGCGATTCCATCTGTCGTTCGGCGAACCCGCAAGCGCTCCGGGCTGCTCCTCCGACATCCTCGCCTTCGAGCCGCTCGCCAGGCATTGCCTCACGATCTGGCAGCCCTTGCTCGAACGACACCCGGAACAGGTTCGTTTTTCCCCTGGCGTGTGGGCCGCGGTAAAGCAGCCGACGAATGCGAGCTGACCGGGTCAGCTCTCCGTCGCAAACACCAGGAACGCCGAGGCCTTTCCTTCGACTTCTGGCGTCGAGCTGATCCGGCTGCAATCGGCCCGCATGCGGCCGAGAACGGATCGGACGGACTTCAGCATCACCTGCGTGAGAGCAGCCCCGCTGCAGTAATGGGAGCCGGCACCGAAAGGCAGGCTCGTCAGCCGGGAGAACGGGCAGCCCGACGCCGATCCCAGAAACAGGTAGACAACATCCCCCGGCTCGACCGCCTCGCCTCCGAGGGTGTCCGGGCCGACGCAAGCCCGCATCACGAAGTTCACCGGCACGATCGTAGTCGCATCGAAACCCGCCGTGCGCTTGGCCGTGTCGTCGGCGGTGAGCCCCTCGCGCTGGGCGGTCGCGTAAACGTTCACGAGTGTTGTCAGCAGCGCGTGCATCGGGCTGACGCCCATGACCAGCAGGGAGAGCACCGCCGCCTGATCCCCTTCGTCGAGCGACTCGAGGTCGATCGACCGACAGCAGCGGT
>CAJAYZ010000911.1 GCA_903949225.1 uncultured Planctomycetaceae bacterium | reverse complement strand
GTCGAGTCCCACTCGCCGACGTCGCCGTTGAGATCGATGGTCAGCGGCGCTACGGTCATCGGAGGTGCTCCAAGCCGAGGGTGAAGATCCGAAGCGTCCGCTCGCGCGCGCGGAGGAGCCGCTGCGCCTCATCGAGCCCGATCTCGACAAAGCGAAGCGACGCGCCGGGGGGAGCCTGCCCGATGCGGGGGAGATCGATCGTGGCCACGACGGCGATCCGTGGGTAGCCACCGGTGACGGGATGATCGGCTGCCAGCACGATCGGCTGCCCGGAGGGGGGCACTTGGATCGTGCCCGCCACGACGACCTCGGAGAGCGTCATCGTCGACGGCGAGAGAGCCTCCCCTGAGATCCGGCACCCGCTCCGGTCGGAGTCGGGGGTGACGGTGAACGTGCCAGTAAAAAGAGCCTCGCGGCTCGCCGCTGGAAAGGCGTCGAACTCCGGTCCACGGAGGACGCGGATCGGTGGCGACGCCACGCTGTGGGCCGGACTTCCGGCAGGTAAGGGGGCGAGCTCAGGGGACGCAGTCTGCGGCAAGACGACGACACGGTGGCGGTCGGCGGGGGGCTTTCGTCGCGAAGCAGCGACGGGGATCCGGTCGCCTCCCAGCAGCGCTCGTCCTTGCCACCCGCCAAAGCCGGAGCGGAGGTCGGTGCCGCGGCCCCCGAGGATCAACGGCGCGTCGAGCCCTCCGGCCACCGCCAACGTCGACCGGCAGCCATGAGGCGCGCACTGGCCGCAGGCGAGCGTCGCCCCGTCCGGCGCCCAGATCGGATGCCCGGCCGGCACGGGGGTCGACTGGCCGTCGGCGGTGACGACGACCGCTCCGACCGCCGCGCCGGTGATCGCCACCCACGCTCCCGCAGGAAAGGCGAGTCGGGGCCCGAGGAGCGTGATCTCGAGCGCGGCCGCGTCGTCGGAATTGCCGACGAGGAGGTTTGCCACCCGGTGGGAGAGCGCATCCATCGCGCCGCCGGGGCCGACGCCACTCGATCGATAGCCGGTCCGGCCGAGATCCTGGATCGTGGTGAGCATCCCCGGGGCCACGACCTCGATCATGCTCATCGGCTTCCCTCCCCGGCGCTTGTCGGACTAGCGACCGGCACGAAGCGAACGAGATCACCGGCACGGAGGAGCGCGGGGGGATCACGATCGGCATCGAACATCGCGCGAGGCGTGCGGCCGATGACGTGCCAGCCGCCGGGGCTTGTCCGCGGGTAGATCCCCGTCTGACGTTCGGCGATCGCGACCGACCCGGCCGGCACGCACGTCCGCGGCGTGGCGCGACGCGGGATCGCGAGCGCCGCCGGGAGGCCGAGGAGATAGGGGAAGCCGGGAGCGAATCCGATCATCCCGACGACATGGTCGGCCGCGGCGTGAAGCCTCACGACCTCCTCCGGATCGAGTCGGGCGTAGGCCGCCACGGCAGCCAGATCGGGCCCGTCATCGCCGCCGTAGGCGACCGGAATCTCGACGATCGCGCCGGTCGCTGGGGCAGCGCCCTCGAGACTGCGCAACCTCGCCTGGATCGCTGCGGAAAGATGGCCGGGATCGGCCCGGAGGGGATCGAAGACGACGGCCACGGTGTTGAATGTCGGGGCGATGTCGACGACGCCTGGGAGGGCCGCCGCGGCCAGAGAGGCGGTGGCGGCCGCGACGGCCCGGGAGGTGGCAGCGTCGATCCCGGTGCCGAAGCGGACGACGAGGCAGGCGTCGCCGAGCGGTTCGATGGTGAGAGGGCTTAACGCCATGGAGTGTGTGGGGTCTTCGGGACGAGGGCAGGCAAGCGAGAAACCCGTAACTCCGCCGGGGGGCGGTCGGGGAGCGGGTGCCGGCGTCGACAGTCCGCGGCGGCCAATCTATCCTTACAAGGGCATGTGGGGTCGCTAGGCCTGTGTGCCTGAGCTTGTACGCCGCGCAGGGGAAAGTCTACGTCGATGGCCGACAGCTTCCACCATCCAATGCGGAGTGGCATGAGCCGCCGGACGGCCGTTCAGGCCGGGGCGCTGGGCATGTTCGGGCTCTCCCTCGATTCGCTCGCTGCCGCGCGGGCCGCGGCCTCGCCGGCGGCCGAGGGCTCGGTGCGGCCGCCGAAGTCGGTGATCTATATCTTTCTGTCGGGGGGCCTCGCGCAGCACGAGAGCTTCGATCCGAAGCCAGACGGCCCGCTCGACATCCGTGGCACCTTCAAGACCATCAGCACGAAGACGCCGGGGCTTCAGGTTTGCGAACATCTGCCGATGCTCGCCGCCCGGAGTGAAACGTGGGCGGTGGTGCGGTCGCTGACGCACAAGTCGAATGACCACTCTGCCGGTCATCACATCATGCTCACCGGCCGATCAGACATCCCGCTCGGCTTCGATCCGAGCGCCCCGAAAAAGTCTGACTGGCCGGCGCTCGCGTCCCTCGCCCAGCAACTCGTTCCCGCCAGGAACAATCTCCCCCCGTCGATCGTCCTCCCCGAGAAGCTCGTCCACCGCACCGGCCGGGTGATCTCCGGGCAGTTCGCCGCGCTCCTCGGCCGGCAGCACGAGCCGTTCTTCCTCGACTGCTCCCCCTACAACCCGGTCAATTACGGGGCCTACCCCGAATACCTCTTCCACCATCACGATGGCCCTGCGACGCAATCCCTCGAGTTCCGCTCGCTCGATCTCGCCGTGCCGCAGGCGCTGATGGGAGGGAGGCTTCTCGATCGGCTCGCGCTCCGCGAAGGGATCGACAAGCAGCGGGCCGATCTCGAGAAGACGGCCGACGAGCGGTCGTTCGATCGCTATCGCGGCATGGCGACGTCGCTCCTCCTCGATCCAAGCGTGTCGAGCGCCTTCGACATTTCGAAGGCCGATCCAAAGCTCCGCGAAGCCTATGGCGAGAATGCCTTCGGCTGGTCGCTCCTGCTCGCGGCCCGGCTCGTCGAGGCTGGCGTGGGGATGGTGCAGGTGAATCTCGGCAACAACGAGACCTGGGACACGCACGAATCGGCCTGGACGAATCTCGAGCGCTTTCTGCTCCCGCCGACCGATCGCGGCGTCTCGGCGCTCCTCGACGATCTCGAGTCACGCGGGCTCCTCGACGACACGCTGATCGTGATGGCCGGCGAGTTTGGACGGACGCCGAAGATCAGCACGCTCGCCGGGGCCCGCGAGGCCGGCCGCGATCACTGGGGCCGTGCCCAGAGCGTGTTCTTCGCCGGCGGCGGCGTGCGTGGCGGCACGGTCGTGGGGAGCACCGACAAGTTTGGCGGTGAACCGGCCAGCGACCCGTTCCGCCCCGAGGTTCTCGCGGCGACGATCTGGCAGGCCCTCGGTGTGCCGCCGCGAAAAGAATGGATCGACACCCTCGGCCGGCC
>CAJAYZ010000910.1 GCA_903949225.1 uncultured Planctomycetaceae bacterium | reverse complement strand
GCTCGAGGCATCCCAGAATCTGGACGACGCCGATAGCCTCGGCACGATCAGCTGGACCTGGCTGCGAAGTGAGCAGCCGATCGGCGGAGCAACGGGGGCCAGCTACACCCTCACCCAGGCTGACGTCGGCTTCACGATCCGGGCCCGGGCCACTCAGACCGACGCCTTCGGTACGACCGAATCGGTGATGAGCGCCGCCACCGGCTCGATTGCAAACATCAACGATCCTGTCACCGGCACCGTCACGCTTTCCAACCTGACAAGCGCCCCCCGTGGCACCGCCGCCCCCCACCAAGGAGACACCCTCTCCGCGTCCCAGAACCTCGCCGACGCCGACGGCCTCGGCGCAATCTCCTGGGCATGGCTCCGTGATGGCCAGCCGATCGCCGGCGCCACGGCCGTCACCTACACGCTCACCCAGGCCGACGTCGGCTTCACGCTTCGCGCTCGCGCCACCCAGACCGACGCGCTGGGGACCACCGAATCGGTCACGAGCGTCGCCACCGGCGCCATTGCCAACGTCAACGATTCCGTCACCGGCACGGTGACCGTCGCCAATCTCACGAGCCACTCCCGGGGCACCGCCTCCGCCCGCCAAGGGGACGCGCTCGAAGTCACCTGGTCGCTGACAGACGCCGACGGCCTCGGCCCGGTCGCGGTCCAATGGCTCCGCGGAGGCCAGGCGATCGCAGGAGCGACGAGCGCCTCGTACACCCTCGTGCAAGCTGACGTCGGCACGGCGATCACCGTCCGCCTTACCCAGACCGACAGCTTCGGTACGACCGAGTCGATCGTCGCCACCGGCGGCGTCACGGCGGTGGTCAACGTCAACGACCTCATGACCGGCACGGTCGGGATCACGAACTCCACGAGCACCACCCGCGGCACCTCGGCCGCCCGGCAGGGAGACACGCTTGCCACCGAGAGCGCCCTCGCCGACGACGACGGCCTCGGCACGCTCACGTGGAGCTGGTTGCGAAACGGCGTCGCGATCCCCGGGGCCTACGGCCAGACGTACATCCTCGCGCAGGCCGACGTCGGTACGGTGATCACCCTCCGCGTAACGCAGACCGACGGTGGCGGTACAACCGAGTCGGCGACGAGCGCGGCCACCAACGCGATCATCAATGTCAACGATCCCGTCTCGGGCTCCGTCACGATCAGCAACCAGACGAGCCCTTCACGCGGCACGACGACGCTCCGTCGGGGTGACACGCTCTCGGCCGTAGCGTCATTCGTCGATCCCGACGGCGTCGGCACACCGATCTCCTTCCAGTGGCTCCGCGCCGGCAGCGAGATCGGCGGGGCGACCGCAGCGACCTACACGCTGGTCGCCGCCGACGTCGGCACCGCGATCAGCGTCCGCGCCCGGATGACCGACGGCGGCGGGACGGTCGAATCGCTCACCAGCGTCGCCACGTCGGCCGTCGTCTATCTCAACACCCCGATGACCGGGGCACTGTCGATCGCCAATTCGACAAGCGGCGCCCGAGGCACGACATCGGCCCGCGAAGGGGATCTCCTCACGATCTCGAGCACGCTCGCCGACGCCGACGGCCTCGGCACGCTCGTGCCCCAATGGCTGCGAGACGGCACGCCGATCTCCGGCGCGGCCGCGTCGACCTACACCCTCGCCCAGGCCGACGTCGGCGCCGTGATCAGCGTCCGCATCACGCAGATCGACGCCCGTGGCACCACCGAAAGTGCCACAAGTGCTGCCACAGGCGCTATCGTCAACATCGACAGTCCCCTCACGGGCGCCGTGACGGTCGTCAATCTGACAAGCCCTGGCCGGGGCCCGACGAGCCCCCGCGTCGACGACACGCTCTCGGTCTCCGACACCCTCGCCGACGACGACGGAATCACCACGCGTGCCTACCAATGGCTCCGCGACGGGATCGCGATCCCCGGCGCCACGGCCGACAGCTACACGCTCTCGTCGATCGACCTCGGCGGACAATTCAGCGTTCGCGTGACGGCGTCCGATGCCTTCGGCGGAAGCGGCAGCGTCGAAAGCGCCACCTCCGGACTTGTCACCGCCGTCCTCACGCAGTCGTTTGCCGATGGCTTCGGCCTCGTCCTGCCCGAGTCGATCAGCATCCGCGACACGCTCGACTTCTCCGCCTGCACCCTCGATCTCACGTTCACGATCAACTCCAGCGGCACGGTCCAAGTCAGGGAAACAGCCCGCCCCACGCTCCACTCGCTCATCTTCGCAAGCGCCGGCGACATCGTCACAGGCTCCGGCACCAATCGCTTCGTGTTCAACGGCACAGGGAGCCTCGCCGGCGCGATCACCGGCAGTGACTCGGGCACCACGATCCTCGACTACTCGGCGGCGACCGGCGCCGTCGCCGTCAACCTCGACATTGGCACTGCCACCGGCACCGATGGCGTGACGAAGGTCACGCAGGTCATCGGCAGCACGCTCAACGCGCTCACCGGCGGGAATACGCTTACCGCCTCGCGCGGTGGCTCACTCTGGTCGATCACGGCAGCGGGCTCCGGCTCCGTCGGCGGCGTCGCCTTCAGCCGGATGGAACGGCTCGTCGCGGGATCGCTCGACGATGTCCTCGACTATTCGGCCTACGCCACCGGCGTGACGGTGAACCTCGCCTCTGGTACGGCGACGGGCTTCACGTCGATCAGCGGCATCCGCAATGTAATCGGCTCCGTCTTCAGCGACTCGATCACCGGCAACGCCCAGGACAACGTCTTCAGCGGCGGGCGGGGCATCAACACGCTCGTCGGCGGAGGAGGAAGCGACGTTGTCATGGAGTCGTTCGACGCCGACATGACCCTCACCGACAGTCGCCTCGGAATCGGAACCGAGGAGAGCATCGGCCGCAACGAACTCACCGGGTTCTCGAGCGCCCTCCTCGTCGGCGGCGACTCCGCCAACACCCTCGATGCAAGCGCCTTCACGCTCGGCAGCGTGGAACTCGTCGGCAACGGCGGCAGCGACATCCTTCGCGGTGGCGCCGGCGACGACTCGCTCACCGGCAACGCCGGCAACGACACGATCGACGGTGGCGGCGGCACGAACACGCTCCGCGAGCTCCGCGACGCCGACTTCACCCTCACCGACACGCGCCTCGTCACGATCCGCCGGGCCGTCATCGAGTCTGACACGCTCACCCGTGTCCAACAGGCCGAGCTTACCGGCGGCGACGGCGACAACACGATCGACGCGGCGGCATTCACCCTCGGAAGCGTCGTCCTTTACGGCGGAGCCGGCAACGACGCGATTTCCGGCGGCAGCGGCGACGACGCGCTCTTCGGTGGCGGCGGGGACGACCGCCTCTCCGGCGGAGCGGGCACCGACTCGCTCGAGGGCAGCGCGGGGCGGGATACCGTCGTCGAAGTCCGCGATGCCGACATGGCGCTCTCAAACGTCGTCCTTCTCATCGATGGCGAGGCCGATGCCCTCCTCTCCATCGAAGCGGCTGATCTTACCGGCGGTGCCTCGGCAAACCTTCTCGATGCCAGTGCCTTCACCGTTACCGGCGCCTCCGTCCGCCTCGACGGCGGCGATGGCGAGGACCGCCTCGTCGGCACGGCGGGCAGCGACACGTTCACCGGTGGCTCCGGCAGCGACGAGGTCGTCGGCGGC
>CAJAYZ010000909.1 GCA_903949225.1 uncultured Planctomycetaceae bacterium | reverse complement strand
GCTGCATCCGACTACCTGTTCGGGACGATCTTTCCTGGTTCGGCCCCCAACATCCAAGGCGTCACCACCGTCAGCCTGACTGCGGCTTGGACGCCACTCGACCCACCGAACACTCCTGACGGCGAGTTCATCCTCGCCCTTTTGAATCAAGGGGCCGCGAGGGCCTCTGCCGTGTACAACTACGGCGATTTTGCCGGCGGCCAGACCGTCATCAAGTCGCTGACCTGGGCCACCAACCCTGCCAACACGATCGTCGATCAGTGGCAGATCATCGGCAACGGCAACTCGGACCAAGCCTTCGGGGATTTGGTGCTAACAAATATGTCGGTCTCGACCTCTGCTGCCGTTCCCGAGATCGATCCCGGCTCCGCGAGCGCCGCTCTGGCGGTGCTCTTCGGCTCGCTCGGCCTCGTCGAGCGGAATCGCCGCCGGCTGCCGATCGCCCGCCGCGGGGCGACGGCCGCGGCCTGACGCGGGGCTGATGCCGGCCGGCCCCCCAGGCATGGTAAGCTCGGTCGCATGTCCCGCGCGCTTGCCCACACCCTCGTCGTCGCGATCCTCGCCGCCCTCCTCGCCTTCGCCTTCTGGCGGAGCGGCTATGCCTTCCAGTGGGAAGGGGTGTGGGCCTACCGGCAGAAGTTCGTATCAGGCTGGCTGACGACCGTCGCCATGAGCCTTTTCAGCCTCGTGCTCTCGGCGCTCGTCGGCCTCATCACGGCCGTCGGACTGCGGTCGCGATGGACGCTCGTCGAGGCGGCGGCACGGGTCTATGTCGAGCTGATCCGCGGCACGCCGTTGCTCGTGCAGCTCCTCATCGGCTTCTATGTCGTCGCCAATGCGGTCGGCCTCGAAAACCGCTACGTCGTCGGGGCCCTCGTCCTCGCGCTGTTTAGCGGCGCCTACATGGCGGAGATTTTTCGCGGGGGCCTGGCCGCGATCCCCGCCGGCCAGCGCGACGCCGCCCGGGCGATCGGCCTCACTCCGTGGCAGAGCATGCGGCTCGTGATCCTGCCGCAGGCGATCCGCCTCGTCCTCCCCGCTGTCGCCGGGCAGCTCGTCTCGCTCATCAAGGATTCGTCGCTCCTCTCGGTGATCGCTGTCAGCGAGTTCACGCTTGCCGCTCAGGAGGTCAACTCCTTCACCTACTCAACCCTCGAAAGCTACCTGCCGCTCGCCGCCGGCTATCTCCTCCTCACGCTCCCCCTCTCGGCGCTGTCGCGCTGGCTCGAGCGCCACTTCGCCTACGAGGCCGGCTGATGGAGCTTGTCGTCAAGGGACTCACGCAGGCCTACGGGAAGACGACCGTTCTCGATCGGCTCGATCTGGAGACGGGCGACATCCGGGCGCTCGTCCTCGTCGGCCCCTCTGGCGGCGGCAAGACGACGCTCCTGCGGATCCTCGCCGGGCTCGATCTCCCGGTGGAGGGGAGCGTGAGCTTCGCCGGGAAGACGCTGCCGCGCGACGAGCCAGGGCTCCTCGACTACCGGCGCCATGTCGGCACCGTCTTCCAGGCCTACAACCTTTTCCCCCACCTCTCCGCCCTCGACAACCTCACCCTTCCCCTCATCCACGTCCACGGCCTCGCCCCCGCGGCAGCGCGGAAGCGGGTCGCTGAGCCACTCGAGCGCTTCAAGCTCGCAGAGCACGCCCACAAGCGCCCCTCCCAACTCTCCGGTGGGCAGAAG
>CAJAYZ010000908.1 GCA_903949225.1 uncultured Planctomycetaceae bacterium | reverse complement strand
GCCAGATGACCCGGTAACCGCGATCGTGCCCGTCGTCGTCATGTGCTCTTTCCTCTGCCAGTTCCTCGCCGGCGATCTGCACGAGGTAACGGCCGTAGTCGTTGTTCATCTTCCGGCCGGCGGCCTCGAGGCCTTCCCGCGACAGCCAGCCCATCCGGTAGCCGATCTCCTCGAGGCAGGCGATCTTCAAGCCCTGCCGCTCTTGAATCGTCTGCACGAAGCCGGAGGCCTGCATGAGGGAATCGGGAGTGCCGGTGTCGAGCCAGGCAAAGCCGCGGCCGAGCGTCTCGACCCGCAGGGCGTTCTCCTCGAGATAGATGCGGTTGAGATCGGTGATCTCGAGCTCGCCCCGCGGGCTCGGGGCGAGCGCCGCGGCAATGTCGCAAACCCGCGCGTCATAGAAATAGAGCCCCGGCACGGCATGATGGCTCTTCGGTTCCTTCGGCTTCTCCTCGAGCGACACCGCCCGCCCGGAAGCGTCGAACTCAACGACGCCGAACCGCTCCGGATCGCGGACGGGATAGGCGAAGATCGTCGCCCCGTCGTCACGGTCGGCCGCGCGACGGAGGACATCCTGGAAGCCGTGGCCGTAGAAGATGTTGTCGCCGAGGACGAGCGCGGCGCGGGCGCCCCCGAGGAACTCACGGCCGATGATGAACGCCTGGGCGAGCCCCTCGGGCCGCGGCTGCTCGGCATAGGAAAGCGACACGCCAAACCCGCTCCCGTCGCCGAGGAGGCGCTGGAAGTGGGGCAGGTCGTGCGGCGTCGAGATCAGAAGGATGTCGCGAATCCCGGCCAACATCAGCGCCGAGAGGGGATAATAAACCATCGGCTTGTCGTAGATCGGCAGCAGTTGCTTCGAGATTGCCAGCGTCATCGGGTTGAGCCGCGTCCCCGCTCCGCCGGCCAGCACGATCCCCTTCAGCGGTGGTTGGCTCGGCGCATTGCCGGACGACGCCGAATCGGCGCCGGCGAGGATGAGGCCGTGGTTCGACGCTGCGTCGCGCGGGGGGGACATGGTGCAACCCTGGGAGGCTGTGGATGAAGGAACCGCCGCCGGATGCGGCAGCCGACACGCCCGAAAAACCTTGGCTTTTTTGGGAGTGTTTCAAGTGGAAAAAGGTCATGGATGACTTTTTCCACGGACAGCTGGATGGGAGGGAACGGAGGGGAGCCTGAGAATCGGTCGGCAGGGTCAGGCACTCGCCCGGTGGGGAAGGCCACCGTCAATGCGGAATGGCGAGTTCTCGTCGGACTCGTGACGGATCTCGTCGACCTTCTCCTTCTTCCCCTGGCCGGCGTAGAGCCGGTTGGGACCGTTGAACACCCAGCCCGGCACGGCGCTGGTGTTGCGGTAGGCGTGGACGACCCCCGGCGGGATCGTCACGGCGCAGGGATTTGACTGCCCGCAGATCGTGCGCGTGTGGAGCCCGTATGTCGGCGAACCTTCACGCGCGTCCCAGAGCAGCAGTTCGAAATCGCCGGGCCCGATGAAGGCGAAGTAGTCGGTCTGATCGACATGCTCGTGCGGGCCGCGGGCCACGCCCGGCTGCGTCTGGCTCACGTAAGCCATCACCGGATGGAGCGCGGAGTCGAGGTCGTCCTCGCGGTAGATCTCCACGAGCCAGCCACGGGAGTCGGCGTGGGGTTTAAGCGCCTTGAAGGTGACGTCGGCGATCGCCGCGGGATTGGCGGAAGTGGTGCGAACCGTGAACGACGGCATGCGAGATCTCGAGGGGTGGGGGAGAGGCCGGCGTGCCATCTCGAACAGGCCGGAGGGGAGAGGAGATAGTCGATGCGGGCCACCGTGGCCAGTGCGCTTTCCGGCGTGAGTCGCCGGCGCGAGTAGCCGGCGTGAGTATCCGGCGCGGTGACGGTGGGGGAGTGGCGAATCGGGGATGGTTGGGGAGCGCCCGAACCGACCCCGGAGCCAATTGCGAAAAAGCTGGTCTGGAGCGCGACTGACGTTTCCGCCGATACAGGCGTTAGAAACGGACCATCCTCCGGCTCCCGCCCATGTTCAACCGGCATCACACCTCGAGCCTCCGGTACCGTCACCGCCGCGGTGATCCAGGGTCACCGACAGGGTCACCGACAGGGTCACCGCCCCGGATCTTCCTGGCGCGTGATTGGATCCACTTCCACGACGACGAGGCCCCTTCCGCGCCGTTTAGCCGCTCCCGGATCGGCCTTTCCCAGGAGGCCCGACCGCCGTTGCTCGCCACGATCGCCCCGGTGCCGGAGGGGGAGCCGCGGCCGACATTCTCGGTCATGCTCCCCACCTACGAGCCGGACCATCGTCTCGGTCGGTCACTCGCGGCGGTGCTCGCCCAGGCTCCAGACCCGGCGGCGATGCAGATCGCCGTGGTCGATGATGGCTCGCGGCAGGTCGATGTCCGGGCGCTTGTGCGCTCCTTCGATCCGGCCGGCCGTGTCGAGGTGCACCTCAATCAGCGCCGCGCCGGCCTGGCCGGCAACTGGAACCGCTGCCTGTCGCTCGCCCGAGGGAAGCTCGTCCACCTCCTCCACCAGGATGATCACGTCCTCCCCGGGTTCTACGACCGAATCGGGCATGGCTTCCGTGCCGCCCCGGGGATCGGAATGGCGTTCTGTCGCAGCCGGATCGTCGACGGCAACGACCGCCTCATCAAAACCGCATCGCGGCAGCAGTGGACTGCCGGCGTGCTCGGCGGATGGCTGCCGAGGATCGCCGAGCGGCAACGGGTGCAGACGCCGGCAGCCGTGGTCGCCCGCAGCACCTACGAGCGGCTCGGGGGCTTTCGCACCGATCTGTGCCACGCGCTCGACTGGGAGATGTGGGTGCGGATCGCCGCCGCCGCGCCGGTGTGGTACGACCCGCGCGTGCTCGCGGTCTACCGTCGGCACCGCGACAACGAATCCCACCGCCTTCTCAAGAGCGGTGCGGTGTGGCCCGACCTCCTCCAGGCGATCGAACTCAACAGCAGCCTCCTTCCGGCAGTCAATCGGGAACGGGTCAGGGAGCGGAGTGCCCGCTGGTATGCCGGCTCGGCCCTGCGAACGGTCGAGAAGCAGCTCGCACGCGGTGACCTCGACGCCGCCGGTCGGACACTCGATCATCTCCCGGAGATGCTCCGCCTCCTCCCTGGCGGCGGGGACCGCAGCACCCCGCTCCGCCGCGTTGGCCGGCTCCAGGATCGACTGCGCACGGCCCGCCGACGGGCGGCCTGATTTTCCCTCTCCGTGCGAGCCCACCGCGAGCACGCCTGCCATGCGCCGTGCGATCATCCTGGCGCACCACGATCCCGACGGAATCGTCGACCCGCATGTCGTTCACGCCCTCCGCGCCTACCGTGCGCTCGCGGCGCGGCTGGTGCTCGTGTCGACGTCGGTGGGCCGGCTCCCTGACGACCTCGCAGGAACCGTCGACACGTTCCTGCCACGCGAGAACCTCGGCTACGACTTCGGCAGCTGGCAGGCCGGCCTCCGCACGCTCTCCCCGTCCGGTGATTTCGACGCGCCGGGCTTCGACGAGGTGGTGTGTGTCAACGACAGCGTCTACGGGCCGCTGTTTGACGCCACGCCGATGTTCGCCGATCCCCGCGTCGCCGATGCCGACCTGTGGGGGATGGTGATCTCGCGGCAGCCCCCCCGCCACGGCGGTGGACTGCCTCGGCCCCACCTTCAGTCCTGGTTTCTCGCCGCCCGACGAGCGTTGCTCGCGTCGTCGTGCTGGAGCGATTTTTGGAGCGGCGTCGCTCCCCAGCCGACGAAGGACGACGTCATCAGCCGCTACGAGGTCGGTCTGTCTGAGCAGGTCACGGCTGCCGGCTTCCGGATCGCGGCCCTCTACGATGCCGGCCGGGAAGCGCACCCTGGCTGGCGGGATGTCGTGGCCGACCTCTCCCCGCGGAGGCCTTGTGCCTCCTGGCGGCTCCTGCGGAGAGTCCGCCGCCCGTTCCACAATCCCGCCGAGCTCCTCCCCCGTCGCCTGCTCGCCGCCGGAGTGCCCTTTGCCAAGGTGTCGCTCCTCCGGGTCAACCACTACCGTCTCGCGCCGGAGTCGATCCGCGCGGCGATCCGGGCGGCGGCAGCGGGCTACGATTCGGACCTCGTGGAACGCCACCTGTCGCGGATCACAC
Source organism: uncultured Planctomycetaceae bacterium (assembly GCA_903949225.1). Taxonomy (GTDB): domain Bacteria; phylum Planctomycetota; class Planctomycetia; order Pirellulales; family UBA1268; genus QWOP01. The sequence goes on along the minus strand of CAJAYZ010000908.1, from coordinate 8,371 downwards.
GCCGCGACGCCTGACCCGGCACCAACGAAACCCCCGCGACCGTGGCGGGAACGGCGATCGATTGGAAAGACCGGCGCGGTGTGCGATAGTGACGGCTCGCCGGGCAGCGATCGCCCCCGGCCCCCTTGCGAAGGAAGACCGGCATGAAGATCCACGAATACCAGGCCAAGGAACTCCTCCGGGCCGCCGGCGTGCCGGTGCTGGCAGGCAAAGTGGCCCGCACCCCCGACGAAGCTGCCGCTGCGTTCACCGCCCTCGGCACGCCGATCTGCGCAGTCAAGGCGCAGATCCACGCCGGTGGCCGTGGCAAGGGGATGGTGAAGGGCTCGACGCAGCGCGGCGTGGAACTGGCCAAGAGCGCCGACGACGCGGCGCGGATCGCCAAGGGACTCCTCGATCAGACCCTCGTCACGATCCAGACCGGTCCCGAGGGGCAGGTCGTCCACCAGGTGTTCGTCGAGAGCGGCTGCGCGATCGAGCGCGAGCTCTATTGTGCGATTCTCGTCGACCGTCATGCCGGCTCCCCGGTCCTGATCGCCAGCACCGCTGGCGGCATGGACATCGAGGAGGTGGCCCACAAGACCCCAGAACTGATCATCACCGAGCCGTTCGACCCTGACCGCGGCCTCTCGGCCTGGCAGACGCGCGTCTTGTCGGCCCGCCTCGGGCTCCCGGCAGCGAGTTGGAGGGCCGCGGAGCAGTTCTTCAAGGCGCTCACGAAGGCCTTCGTGAACCTCGATGCCTCGCTCCTCGAGATCAATCCCCTCGTCCTCACGAAGGACGGCACCATGGTCGCGCTCGACGCGAAGATGACGTTCGACGACAACGCCCTGTTCCGCCACAAGGATGTCGCCGCCCTCCGCGACGAGAGCGAGGAGGAGCCGGCCGAGACGCGGGCCGCCGCCGCCGGGCTCTCCTACGTGAAGCTCAACGGCACGATCGGCTGCCTCGTCAATGGAGCCGGCCTCGCCATGAGCACGATGGACCTCGTCAAATACCACGGCGGCGAACCGGCCAACTTCCTCGATGTCGGCGGCGGCGCTGATGTCAAGCAAGTCACCGAGGCGTTCCGGATCATCCTTTCCGACAAGAACGTCAAGGCGATCCTCGTCAACATCTTCGGTGGCATCATGCGTTGCACGACGATCGCCACCGCCCTCATCGAGGCCTCGAAGACCGTCGGCTTCACCGTCCCCCTCGTCGTCCGCCTCGAGGGGACCGAGGTCGAGGAGGGGAAGAAGATCCTCGCCAACAGCGGCACGACGATCATCACCGCCGACGGCCTCACCGACGCCGCCAAGAAGGTTGTCGCCGCGTCCAAGGGGCTCAAGGCCTGAACGTCCGACGTCCGCCGCTCGTTGCTCCGTTCCAAGCCGAAATCCACCACTCCTCTCAACGCCCCCCGGCCATCACACCACCATGAGCATCCTCGTCAACCGTGACACCCGCGTCATCTGCCAGGGCATCACCGGCAAGGTGGGAGAATTCCACACCCGCGGTTGCCTCGATTACGGGACACGGATGGTCGGCGGCGTGACGCCCGGCAAGGGGGGCGAAAAGGTCGCTGATCTGCCGGTCTTCGACACCGTGGCCGAAGCGGTCGCCGCCACCGGAGCGAATGCCACGATGATCTTCGTGCCGCCGGCGTTCGCCGCCGACGCGATTCTCGAGGCGGTCGGGGCGGAGATCCCGCTGGTGATCGCGATCACCGAGGGAATCCCGGTGATCGACATGGCGCGCGTCATGCCCGTGGTCCGGGCCTCGAAGAGCCGGCTCATCGGTCCCAACTGCCCCGGCGTGATCACCCCGGGGCAGTGCAAGATCGGTATCATGCCAGGCTATATCCACACGCCGGGCCATGTCGGCGTGATGAGCCGCTCCGGCACCCTCACCTACGAGGCGGTGTGGCAGCTGACCCAACTCGGCCACGGCCAGAGCACCTGCGTCGGTCTTGGCGGCGATCCGCTCGTCGGCTCGAGCTTCATCGACATTCTCGCCCTCTTCGAGGCCGATCCCGACACCCATTCGATCCTCATGATGGGCGAGATCGGCGGCTCGGCCGAGGAGGAGGCAGCGGAGTTCGTGAAGCACCACGTCACGAAGCCGGTGGCCGCCTTCATCGCCGGCCAGACCGCCCCGCCGGGGAAGCGGATGGGCCATGCGGGAGCGATCATTTCCGGCGGCAAGGGGACGGCCGAGGCCAAGCTCGCAGCCCTCAAGGACGCTGGCATCGAGGTTGCCGCGAGCCCCGCCGACATGGGGGCCGCGATGGTCCGGGCAATCGAGCACAAGCACAAGAACAAGAAGAAGTAATGGACGTCGATCTCTTCATCCCATGCTTCGTCGACCAGATGAACCCGCGGGTTGGGATGGCCGTAGCCACGGTCCTTGAACGCCTCGGCCATTGCGTCAACTTCCGCCCCGCCCAGACCTGCTGTGGCCAGCCGAGCTTCAACTCCGGCTACTGGGATGAGGCCCGCACGGTGGCCATCCGGGCGCTCGATGTCTTCGAGGGGGCAGGCGCCGTCGTCGGCCCGAGCGGCTCCTGCGTGGCGATGATGCGCGTCTTCTATCCGGAGCTCCTCGCCGGCACCCCGCACGAGCAGCGTGCGATCGATCTCGCCTCGCGGACGTTCGAGTTCGGAGAATTCCTCGTCGACCGCCTCGGCGTCACCGATGTCGGGGCCCGCTTCCCCCACCGCGTGACCTATCACGACGGCTGCCACGGCCTCCGTGAGCTGCGGATCAAAGCAGCCCCGCGGCAGCTCCTCGCGGCCGTCGGTGGCCTCGAGCTGGTGGAGTGCGACGAGCCGGAGAGCTGCTGTGGCTTCGGGGGGCTGTTCAGTGTGAAGTTCCCGATGATCTCCACCGCGATGGCGGAGGTGAAGGCGGGGTCGCTGGCCAGAACAGAGTGCGACTGGATCGTGTCGAGCGATCCGAGCTGCCAGCTGCAGATCGACGGCTGGCTCTCCCGCCAAGGGAAGAAGCCCCGCACGATCCATCTGGCCGAAGTGCTCGCCTCAACCTGAGCCCGGCTCCGATCCAATCCGATCCAATCCGATCCAATCCGATCCAATCCGATCCAATCCGATCCAATCCGATCCAATCCGATCCAATCATGGAGCGGGCAGCGGACGCCGCGATCCCAGCAGCGCCTCCCGGGCAAATCCGGCCGCATTGGCCCCCTGCCAGATCCCGAGGGCCGCGAGGATCGCGAGGGTCCGCCCGGCGATGCGTGAATCGCCTCGCAACTTCCGCAGCCGCGGCAGGATCGAGGCGTGGAAGCCGATGTCCTGAACAACTCCACCCGAGCCGCGCTCGAGTTTGCGGCGATGATGGAGATAAGCCCCCCGGCCGTAGCGGTAGTGGAGGTCGACGAACCTCCGCAGGGTCTGCGCGTGGCGGTGCTCGATCCGCGCTGCAGGCTCCCAGACAAGCGGCCAACCAGCTGTCCGCCAGCGGTCGCAGAAGTCGCGGTCTTCGGCCCCCGCGCGGGGGAACGTGACATCGAAGCCACCGAGCGCCTCGAAGCGCTCGCGCGTGCAGAGAACGTTGTTGCTGGTCAGGAACGTCGCCCGGGAGGGGTCGGCGTTGAAGTGGTCGTAGACGAGGTCGACGATCAGTTGACTGACACTGGCGAACAGCTCCTTGTCGAGCCCATTGATCGTCGTGCCCCCGACCATCGCCCCGGGGGTGAGGGCCTCGCGGCGGAGAAGGGCTCCCAGCCAGTCGGGCTCAGGCAGGCAGTCGTCGTCGGTGAAGGCGATGAAGCGGCCCCGGGCGACGGCGACACCGCGGTTGCGGGCCTGGGCGGGCCCGGCGTTGAGTTGCCGCTCGATGCGAAGATCGAGCCGGCCGTGAAACGCCTCGGCGATCGCGTCGAGCGGCTCCAGACTCCCATCATCGACGACCACCACCTCCCAGGGCGCCTGGAAGCGCTGCGCCGCCAGAGCCGTCAGGCAAGCGGTGAGCTGCCTCGGCCGGGCGTAGGTGGGGATGACGACGGTGATGAGCGGAAGCGTCAACGGAGAACCTGGCACAGCTGGATCGACTTGCTCCCCGGTTTCACGCCCGCGGGGCTCGCACACTGCCACTTGCCGAAGCGGCACCATGGTCAAGCGACGACGCGATCGCCGTGGCACCGTAGGCCCGGGCCCTGCCGCTCAGTATCGCAGGCCGTCGAGCCCCGTGGCTCCCACCGCTCGTGGGGGCGAAGGGCCGCTCGTCCTATTTCTTCGGCGCCGGCTTGAAGGGATTGGCAGGCCCGGGGGGCGGTTTTGGCGTCTCGTTGGCACGCCCCGGCACCTCGACGGGAGGAGTAGGAGGAGGCGCTGTCGGCTCAGGCGTCGGGACGGGCGGCTGACCAGCCGGCACAGCGGGTTGCTGCGGCACACCGGGCTGCTGCGGCACGCCCGGTTGCTGTGGCACGGCAGGAGGGGCGACGGCCGCAGGCTGGCCGGGCTGCTTCGGGACGCCGGGGAGCGTCCCCGGGCCAGGCGCGGGGACGGCGGGGAAGGGTTGACCTGGCTGCGATGGCAGCCCGGGCTGCCCCGGAGGAGCGGTCGCACCAGGTGGCACCGACGCAGCAGGGGTGAGGGGCACCTGTGGGAGAATCGGCGTGCCTGGGATGCCGGCCGGAATCGGCTGTCCAGGCACACCAACCGCAGGATCGATCGCGGTGGGACGGGCCACCGGAAGGGTCACGCCAGGCCCGAGTCCTCCCGGCGGCGGATAGGGAAGCCCCTCCACCGGTCCGAGTTTCCCGTTTCGCTGCAGGCGCTGCACATCCATCTTCGTGACCGTCCGCACCGTCACCCAGGGACCGAGGGCGTACCGTTCGCGAAGCCCGATGTCGCGGGTCTGGTTCGTGTTGAGGTCGTTGCTCCGCAGGCACCATGTGAAGGCGCCGTTGTCGTCGGCGTCGAGGTACTTCTCCCCTTCGTCCCACTGCTGGTTCCAGTTGACGTCGGCGTACACCTCGCTCCACTGCGGCAGTTCGATCTTTTCGAGCACCGGCTGCGACGGATCGACCGGCGGCGGCGGCGGCAGGGCCTTGGCGGGATCTTCCTTCTCGGCCCGGAAGCCCGGCTCCCCGTCCATCATGATGCCCCGCTCCTCGCTCGACATCGACGGGGCGCAGTGGCCCACGAGATCGATGATCCCCTGGCCGAGATCCCAGCCGAGCTTCGTGTGGTCGAAGGCCATCGAATCGGGGAGCGGCGCCATGGCGAGGATCACCTGAAGCGTGCCGGCGACGACGAGCCCGGCCAGCGCGCCGACGATGCCCCCGCCGGCCAGATCGACCAGCGGCGGATAATTCGTCGCCCCCTCCTGGATCGCCCCCCCCACCGCCAGCCGAATGACGATTGCCACGAGCACGACGCTCGTCACGAAGGCGATCGTCTGCCGCCAGATCATCGCAAACTCGTTGGTCATTCCGGCCCACATCAGCAGGCCGTCGACATGGTCGGTGATCGCGAACGCCGCCACGACCGAGGCGAGCGCCTGGAGGCCCCAGACGGTCGCCAGGAACAGCCCGTAGCGCGAGCCGAGCCAGGCGATCAGGGCCACGATCAGGATGGTGATCAGCCCCGCAGACTGTTGGAGGATCGAATCGGCGAACAGCATCGGTATTCCCGTCACTTTGCCACCCGCTGCATCTCGCTGACGCTCGTGACCCCGGCGAGCACCTTGCCGACGCCCGCCTCGAGGAGCGTCTTCATGCCCCCCTTGCGAGCCGCCTGGCGGATCGTCTGCATCGAGGGGCGGCCGACGAGGAGCTCGCGGATCGAGTTGTCGAAGATCATCAGCTCGTGGAGGCCTGTCCGCCCGCGGAAGCCGGTGCCATGGCAGGCCGGGCATCCCTTCTCCTGATAGATCGTCACGTCTTTCCCGACCGCGATGCCCCACTTCTGCTTGAGCTCGTCGGAGAGTTGGACGGCCTGCTTGCACTTCGGGCAGAGAACGCGAACGAGCCGCTGGGCGAGGACTGCGGAGACGGCCGACTGGATGAGCGTCGCCTCGACACCGATGTCGAGGAGCCGGGTGATCGTGGTGGGGGCGTCGTTGGCGTGGAGCGTCGTGAACACGAAATGGCCCGTCATCGCCGCCTGCATGGCGATCTCCGCCGTCTCCTTGTCGCGCACCTCGCCGACGAGGATCACGTCGGGATCCTGCCGGAGCGTCGAGCGGAGAATCTTGGCGAAGGTCAGCTCGGCGGCGACGTTGACCGCGGTCTGCGAGATCCCCTCGAGCCGGTATTCGATCGGGTCCTCGATCGTGATGATGTTCTTGGAATTGACGTCGATCTCGGAGAGCGCGGAGTAGAGCGTCGTCGTCTTTCCCGATCCGGTCGGCCCGCAGACGATGAGCATGCCGTGCGGCTGCTGGATGATCTCGCGGAGTTGGGCGACGACCGAATCCTTCATCCCGATCGAGCCGAGCCCCCCCTTCACGATCCCGCCGTCGGCGTCGAGGAGCCGCAACGCCATCTTCTCGCCGAAGTTCGTCGGGGCCGAGGCGGCACGGACGTCAAAACGCCGGTCTTCCATGAGGACGGTGAACGTCCCGTCCTGCGGGCGCCGCTTCTCGGCGATGTCCATGTCGCCGAGCACCTTCATCGCCGAGAGGACCGCCTTCCCCTCGTCGGCGGGAAAGGCCGCGATGTTCTGGAGGATGCCGTCGATGCGGCAGCGGACGACATACTCGTCGTTGTTCTTCGGCTCGCAGTGGATGTCGGTGGCCCGGAGGTCGACCGCCTTGAGAAACATCTCCTGCACCGTCTTCACCGCCTGGGAAGTCTCGCGGTCGAGGGCCCCGCTCTTGCCGTCGACGGTGGTGCCGTCTTTTTTCAGGAGGACGATCCGCGGCGCCGGGCCGGTCCTCGTCAGGCCTCCCGAAGCCGCCACCGGGAAAGCCCGGTCGAATTGCCGCTCAAGCCCGAGTCGGACGGCGAGCTTCCGACCCGTCCGCCGGGCGAAGGTAGCCGAGAGGATCTTGTCGGTCGGCTTGGCCTTCGAATCGCGGAGCGCCACATACCCGAGCGTGATGGCGGGAATGAGGAGGGCGAAGAGCACCAGCGGCCCGAGCCCGGCCTGCCAGGTGGCGACAAAGAAGAGGACGCCGATAGCCGCGAAGAGGATATTCCAGGGGAGCGGGCTGCCGAACACCTTCCGGGCATCGCGGTCGACCCACATGCAGATCGCCGCCCAGAGCGCCGCGAGGGCAACCCACAGGCCCCCCGTCCAGAGGAGTTGCTCGCCGAATGATGGAGGTACGACCACGCCTCACCCGCCTCTGGAGATCGCCCGGCACGGAGGCCGATCCGGCGACATGCTGCCACCGGATCGATCGCGCCCCACCACAGCTCGACAAACGCCGCGCTACAGAAGCCTCTGTTTTAGCCTCTTGGGGGGGTAAAATCCACGCTTCACCCCCTGACTGCGACGCTTTTCCCTCCTGCCGACACGGCGGCCGGACGGCTATCATCGATCTGGTCTCCCAGCCGCCACGCCTCCGCTGCACCCGCCATGCCCCCCCATCCCTCGCCAACCGCGACGCCCCGCTCCGACCATTCCGTCGATTCCGCCGGCGGGACGGAAGCCTCGGCGCACGGTGCCAAGAAGCGATTCCTCCACGACGCCCGCGAGTACGTCCGCGACACCGATCACCGCGCGTTCCTCCGCCGTGCCCTGGCCGGCTATTACACGACGCGCGACGGCCAGAAGGCCCGCTACCGCGACTGGGAGCACGCCCGCGACGCCGCCAACCTCGCCAAGTGGAACGCCGTCAACCGGCTCGACGAGATGCTCGTCCTCTTCGCCGACCGCTTCGAGGCCGGCGGCGGCAAAGTGCACTGGGCCCGCGACGCGGCCGAGGCGCGCACGATCATCCTCGAGATCGTCCGCGCGGCCGGAGCGAAGGCGATCATCAAGAGCAAGTGCATGACGAGCGAGGAGATCCACTTGAACGACGCCCTCGAGGCCGAGGGCTACGGCGTGGTGGAGAGTGACCTCGGGGAGTTCATCCAGCAGCTCCGCGGAGAGCCCCCGTTCCATTTCGTCTTCCCCTGCATGCATGTCCGCCGTGGCGAGATCAGCAAGCTCTTCGAGGAGCATCTCGGCAGTGCGCCGACAGAGAGCCCCGAGGAGCTGACGATGATCGCCCGGCGCTACATGCGTCGGCTCTACGTCGAGGCCGACGTGGGGATCACCGGCGGCAATTTCCTCGTCGCCGAGACGGGCCAGATCTCGATCACCGAAAACGAAGGGAATGCCCGGCTCACCGCAGCGCTGCCACGCGTCCACGTGGCACTGGTGGGAATCGAGAAATGCGTCGAGCGGCTCGACGACCTCGCCGTTCTCCTCCCGAT
>CAJAYZ010000907.1 GCA_903949225.1 uncultured Planctomycetaceae bacterium | reverse complement strand
GGCCGCAGTGGCGGGCTGTGCTCGCTCCACGCCCCCCAGCCGATCCCGGCAAACGACACCGCGGTCGGGGACTCCGGTGGGAGAAACACCACGTCCCCTCCCCGGTCGACAAACCGCTCGACAAGCGCCGCCATCTCCCCTTCGGGAATCGGCGCCTGCCAGAGGAGGAGCGCCACCTCATCGAGCCCCATTCCCATAGCATCTTCGGCCGCAACGATGTCGACCGCCGCAGTGAGGAGCTTGTCGGGAGGGATCCGCGCGACAAGCTCGAGCGCCCCGCGGGCCCGGGGATCCTCGGCGACGATCACGGTGCGCCGCGTCGGCGCTTTCCCGAAGGTGAAATAGGCCTCGTTATCGGCCGGATTGGTGTCGGCGGGGATCGTCACCCTCCCCCAGCCACTCCCTCGCGTTAGGTCGCTCGGCTCCCCCTCGCCGGCGGCAAGCGCCGCCACGTCGACCGGGATCGCATGGCGCGCAAGAACCGCCTCGGTACCGGCAAGCTCGATCTCGACAGTCGACCGCGCCCCGCCGAGCTCCACGCTCACCGGCACGCGGACCGGCCCCTGATCCCGCTGGCGGCGGAGGACCACGTCGAGGAAGAGCTCCCAACCCTTGCCCTGCGGCTCGAGGGTCGCCTTCGTGACGCGGACGGCGACGTTGTCGTCTCCGGGATCGGTGGCGGCGAGGAGGTTCACGCGCACACCCTGGGGAAGCGCCGCGATCTGCTGTCGGATCGCCGGCCACGCGCCGTCTGCCGGCTTCCAATCATTGCCGCGCTGATCGGAGCAGATCCAGATCGAACCTGCCGCCGAGCTGTCAGCCCGGAGGTGCGTGGAGGCCGCCTGGAGCATCTTCGGCACGTCGGCCGAAGCAGCAGCAGGCTCCGTCTCGGGGAGCGCCGCGAGGGCCCGCGGTGAGGCCAGCTCCAAAGGAGCTCCCGTCACGCTGTCGATGAGGATCACGCGCTTCGTGCCGAGGGTCTCGAGCGCCGCGACGACTTGCCGCCGGGCGGTGGCAAGCTTCGATTCGCCGCCGGCGACGGTGGCCTGAGCCATGCTCGGGGAACGGTCGAGGAGGACGATTGCCGCGGCTGAATCGCCCCCGAGGCTCGCCAGCCAGCCGCGCGAAAGCGGCCGGCTGACGGCAAACACCGCCGCCGCCACGGCGAGCATGCGGAGGGCAAGAATCAGCCACTGCCGCAGCCGGCTGTAGCCGCGCGAGAGGGCCTTGGCGGCGAGGAGGAAGCGCATCGCCGCCCACTCCACCGACTGGAAGCGCCACTGGTTGACGAGGTGGATGATCACCGGCAGCGCCACGATCGGCAGCGCCAGGAGGAGCCACGGCTGGAGAAACGTCATCGCCGTCCCCTCGCCGTGGCCCGGCCGACGAGGAACCGGGCGAGGACCTTCTCGCAATCCTCGTCGAGGCTCACTTGATGATGGTCGATCCCCTGCTCGAGGACGATGCCGCGGATCGCCCCGAGCCAGGCGGAGAGCGCCTGCTGGTAGCGGGCGGCGATGTCGAGCGGATCGGCAAACAGCGGGCTCCCCCCCTCCATGTCGAGAAACCGGGTCGGCCGACGGAAGTCGAAGCGGATCTCCTGCGGATCGAGGAGATGGAAGAGGGCGACGTCGTGGCGGCGAAAGCGAAGGTGCCCGAGGGCCCCGGCAAGTGCCTCAGGCTCCATGAACAGATCGGAGAGGATCACGACCAGCGCCCGCTGGCGGACGGTCTCGGCGATCTCGTGGAGCACCTCCGGGAGGCGCGAGGCTCCCTGCGGGCGGGCCTCCTCGAGGGCGTCGAGGACGAGGCGGAGGTGAGCGGGATTGCGGCGCGGAGGGAGATTCCGCACGACCGACTCAGCCACACAGGAGATCCCGACCGCGTCCCCTTGCCGGCAGGCGAGGAAGGCGAGCGTGCCGGCCAGCCGGCGGGCGACCTCGATCCGCGTGACCCCGGTCGAGCCGTAGCCCATCGAGCCGCTGGAATCGACGATGAGGCAGAGGCGGAGATTCGTGTCGGCCTCGTATTCCTTGACGTAGTTGCGGTCGGTGCGGCCGTAGACGCGCCAGTCGAGGCGCCGCAGATCGTCGCCCGGGACATACTTCCGGTACTCGGCAAACTCGACGCTCGACCCGCGGTGGGGGCTCGTGTGCCGCCCCGACACGCCGCCGACCATCGGCCGCCGCGCAAGGAGCGGCACAGCGGCGAGCCGGGAGAGCATGCCGCTGTCGAGGAACGTCCGCGTGGCCCGGTCGTGGAGCATCGGTCAGCCGTTCTGAGTGGCGAGGGCCTCGCTCACGAGGCGTTCGCAGATCCGTCGGGCATCGATTGCCTCCGCCTGGGCAGCGAAGGTGGTGAGGACGCGGTGCGCGAGGACCGGGGCAGCGACGGCGGCGATATCCTCGAGCCGCACCATGTAGCCGCCGGTCAGCGCCGCGCGGGCCTTTGCCCCGAGGATCAGATACTGCACCGCCCGGGGGCCGGCTCCCCAGGCGACAAGGGGCTTGAGCCAATCGGGGGCCGTCGCCCCCTGCGGACGCGTTCGCCGCACGAGCTTCGTGGCAAAGTGATAGATGTGATCGGGAACGGGAACGCGGCGGACGAGGTGCTGAAACTCGATGATCTCCGCCGCAGAGAGAACATGATCGAGCGGCGGGAGGGTGTCGCCGGTGGTCGTCCGGGCGATCATCACCTCCTCTTCCTCGCTCGGGTAATCGACCTCGATGAGGAACATGAAGCGATCGAGCTGCGCCTCGGGGAGCGGATACGTCCCCTCCTGCTCGACGGGGTTCTGCGTCGCGAGCACGAAGAACGGTGGCTCGAGGCGCGACGTCTTGCCGACCACCGTCACCTTCTGCTCCTGCATCGCCTCGAGCATTGCTGCCTGCGTCTTCGGCGGCGCCCGGTTGATCTCGTCGGCAAGGACGATGTTGGCGAACACCGGGCCGGGAACGAAACTGAACTCGCGCCGCCCGCCGGCCGACTCCTGAAGGATGTCGGTGCCGGTGATGTCCATCGGCATCAGATCGGGGGTGAACTGGATCCGGCTGAACTTCAGCGACACCGCCTCGGCGAGCCGGCTGACGAGGAGTGTCTTGGCGAGGCCGGGAACACCGACAAGGAGGGCGTGGCCGCGGGCAAAGAGGCAGATCGCGAGCCGTTCGATCGTGTCGGATTGGCCGATGATCACCCGACCGAGCTCGTCCTGGAGGCGCCGGTAGGCCGCGCGGAGCCGGTCGAGCTTCGCCACGTCGTCGTCGCCCAGACGGGTTTCGGGGCCGGGAGCAGACGGTGAAGCCATGGGAT
>CAJAYZ010000906.1 GCA_903949225.1 uncultured Planctomycetaceae bacterium | reverse complement strand
GGCGCGGAGAGAGCGGAGGGCATGGATGCCCGGAGCGAACGTCCGGCGACGGGGCATGGGCGACCCCGAAGCCACGTTTGGGTCGATACCCCCCTTGGCTTGCCTATGGGTTGTCTGCCGGCGACTCGCAAAAGACCCTTCAGCGCAAGTCGACGCGCGGAGGCCGGGAGGCGCCCGCGCTCATGACGACGGCTTCGGCCAGGGCATCCACAGCGGCCTGCCAATCAGCGGCGGTGGTGTCGGGGCCGGCGGAGAAGCGCACCATGCCGGCGGGTGCCCCCGGAGCGAGGCCGAGGGAAGGGGCGATCGCGGCGACAACCCGCGCGGCCGAGGCGGCGCCCGAACTGCAGGCGGAGCCGGTCGAGGCTTCGATGTCGGCCCGATCGAGGGTGGCGACGAGCTTTCGCGAATCGGCCCCGGGGATGAGGATCGCCAGGGTGTTCCAGAGTCGCTCGGCATTACCGCTGACGACGATTCCCGCAGGGACTCGCTCACGGAGACGTTCGATGGCGGCGTCTCGCATCGCGGCGCCCCGGACGGCGATGTCGACGAGGCTCCGTTCCCGTGCTTCGAGCGCCGCCACCATGCCGGCGATGCCAGGGAGGTTTTCGGTGCCCGCGTGTTGGCCCTGTTCCTGGGGGCCGCCGAGGTCGCCGCGGAAGCGGGCATGACTTGGCACGACGAGAAATCCGATGCCGCGCGGGCCGCCGAACTTGTGGCCGCTCCCGGTCAGCCAGTCGCAGGCAGCGAGGCCGGAGGCGGGGAGCTTGCCGAGCCACTGAGCGGCGTCGGTGTGGAAGGGGATGTGGCGATCGCGACAGAGGCTGGCGAGATCGAACCACGGCTGGAGGACGCCACTTTCGTTGCTCGCGGCCATGATCGAGACAACTGCGATCGGACGGTCGCGAGCCGTGTCGAGGGCTCGGGAAAGCTCCTCGGGCGCGACGACCCCCTCGGCGTCGACGCCAGTTTCGTGGGCACGGCCCGGGAAGGCAGCGCGGATCGACGCGTCGACGGCGGGGTGTTCAATGGGGGAAAGCAGCGCGACGGCGTCGGGCGGGGCCGATGTGGAAAGGTGTCGGCCCAAGAGGTTGTTGGCAGCGGTGGCACCCGACGTAAAGACGATCCGGCCGGGGTCGTTGCAGCCGAGCAGGTCGGCGAGTCGTTCGCGGCAATCGGCGAGAAGGTCACGGGCCGCCGTGGCCATGCGAAAGAGGCTCGAGGGGTTTTGCCAGAAGCGGTCGGCGGCCTCGAGCCACGCCGCGCGGGCGGCGGGGTGGAGCGGCGCGGTGGCGTTGTGGTCAAAGTATGGCACGGGGGTGGAAATACGTGAGTGTGGAGGACAAGTTCCACGTACGAGCCCGCCCTCGCAGGCATTCGATCAATCTCTTCACCGACGAAGTCCGCGGAGACGCTCCCCCGGGAAACCGCTTCTTTCGCGGAGGTGTCACTTGTCCCCGCGCCAGCCTTCTCCCACCGATTCACGCCGTGGGCCCCTTGCAAGGAGCCTCGCATCAGCGAAAGACGGTTAGCTCGGCAGACCAAGCTTACGACACAACCATTTCACCGGAAATACTAGGACACCTTGGCGGGCCGGTATCAGCGAAGGGCAATGGCGAAGGGCGTATCCGAAGTGCATCGCGTACACCCTGACCAACTCGCGGACCGTTACCTCGCCGCTCCTCGCCTGCCCCATCGCCGAGCGGAAGATATCGCGCAGCGACGGCCACATGAATGCGTACACCTTGCCGGCCACCGGCCGGATCACCGGGTGGCGGAGGAGGATCAGCACCTGATCGAGATACTCGAGGCGGCTCCAGCGATGAATCTGCCGGTAAGCAATGAGCGGCTGGCTCAAAACAACCACCGGTGATCGACCCTCGATGAGGCTGATAAAGAGGGGGAGGGTTTGCGACGAGCAGGTGTAGGCGTACACGACAAAGTCTTCCAGATGACTCCGGAAATGGCTCGTCCTCCAGATCGTCCCCGTGATGAAGAGCGCGTCCCCAAAGCCTGTGGCCGCGGCAAACGACTTCAGGTCGCGGCAGATCACCGGTTCGGCATTTGGCGATTTGAACCAATGATTGAAGACGGCGGCATTGGCGGTCGACTCATCGCATAACCGGGTTGACTCTTCGATCCGGGCGCGCGATTCCGGGATGAGGATGTCGTCGTCCCCGAGGATCCACAGCCACTCCGTGGCGATGTCCTGGAGCCCGACAACTATGTTCCCGACAATTCCGATGTTGGTCGGGTTTTCCAGAACCGTGAGTGGGC
>CAJAYZ010000905.1 GCA_903949225.1 uncultured Planctomycetaceae bacterium | reverse complement strand
GCCGCCGGCCGGCCTGGCGAGTCGGAGGAGGCCCGGGTGAAGCGCGAGCAGCACTCGCGGAGCATCCTCGACTACGTCCGCGAAGAGGCCCGGGGGATGGATCGGGTGGTGGGCGTCGCCGACCGCCGCAAGATCGACGAGTATTTCACCGCCGTGCGCGAACTCGAGGTTCGTTTGGAGCGTTTCTCCAAGGGCATCGTCTCGCCGCAGGATCTCGGCATGGCGAGGCCCGATGGGCCGCCGGAGCGCTACGAGGAGCAACTGCGGATCCTCGCCGACATGCTCGTCCTCGCCTTCCTCACCGACACGACGCGGGTCTCGACCTTCGTCTTCGCCAACGAGGGGAGCAACAAGAGCTATTCGTTCATCGGCGTCCCCGAGGGGCATCACGATCTCTCCCATCACGGCCGCGATGCCACGAAGCAGGCGAAGATCCAGCGGATCAACCGCTTCCACATCGATCAGCTGGCCTATCTTCTCGAGAAGCTCGATCGGACGCGCGAAGGGGATGGCTCGCTCCTCGACCGCTGCATGATCGTCTACGGGAGCGGCATCGGTGACGGCGATCGTCACAACCACGACGATCTCCCGATCCTCGTCGCCGGGGGCGGCGGCGGGGTGCTCAAGCCGGGGCGGCATGTCGTCCACGAGAAAAACACGCCGCTGACGAATCTCTACCTCGGCATGCTCGACGGCCTCGGCTGCCCGGCCCCGACGCTCGGCGACAGCACCGGACGGCTCACCGAGATTTGACGCTCAACCGCTGGCCGGTGGCCGGCGGCGCGTTGAATCTCAGCGTGGCCCCGGCGGGCAGTGCTTCTCGATCCACCCGAAGACTTCCTCGTGCCAGCGGCGGGCGTTGCGCGGCTTGTTCACCCAGTGCCCCTCGTCGGGGAAGTTGACGAACCGGCTCTCCACACCTTGACGCTGGAGCGCCGAAAAGAGCTCGTGCCCCTGGCCGATGGGGCAGCGGAAGTCGAGATCGTTGTGGATCACGAGCATCGGCGTCTTGTGGCGGCCGAGTTCGCCCGCCCGCACATGGGGGCTGAACTCGCGGTAGCGGCCTGGCTGTTCCCAGGGGAGCCCGCCGTGGTCGTTCTCGTCAAACCACAGCTCCTCGGTTGTGCCCCACATGCTCTCGAAGTTCCACACCGAGCAGTGGTTGACGAGGCAGCGGAAGCGGGGGGCGATGTCGTTAACGGCAAACCAGTTCATCATGTATCCGCCGAAGCTCGCCCCGGCGGTGGCAATTCTGTCGGCATCGACAAAGGTGAGCTTCACTGTGGCATCGAGGCCGGCGACGAGGTCGCGGTAGCACTTCCCCCCCCAGTCTCCGGTGATCTCGTCGACGAAGGCCTGGCCGAAGCCGGTCGATCCGCGCGGGTTGGGCATGACGACGACGTAGCCGCGGGCGGCCCACAGTTCCGGGTTCCAACGGTAGCTCCAGCCGTCCTCCCAGGCGCCCTGCGGCCCACCGTGCACGAGATAGACCACGGGCCACTTCTTCGCGGCGTCGAATCCCGGCGGCTCGAGGATCCACATCTGCATCTCCACGCCCCCTTCCACCGGCACGTTCACCGAGCGGGGGCGGGGGAGATCGAGGCCGGCGAGGAGTCGTTCGTTGGCTCGGCTCACCGGGATGCGCGCCGAGGTGCCGCGGCCACCGGCGTCGACCGTATCAACCACAAACACTTCCGCTGGCGCGTCCATCCGCACCACCTGGAAGGCGGCGGCGTGTCCGCTTGTCGAGATTCCGGTGAGCGCGCCGGGCCAGAAGCGGTCGAACTGCACGCCCCGGGAGTCGAGGAACGCCTTGCCGAGGAAGCTCGAGGCCTTCTCTTCGTAGAGGAAGGCGACGTACGGCTTGAAATCCGCATCCTCGAGCCAGGCGATCTCGCCGACGGAGACATCGGCCTTGGCGGTGAGGTTTCTCGGGCTGCCGACGAGCGTGCCGTCGGGCTTCACGTCGGAGACGAGGATGTCCCACTTGTCGGCCTCATAGCCGGGCCGCTTCTGCGCCCGCCAGGCGAGGCGCTTCCCGTCGGGGCTGAACCGTGGCCCGCTGTCGGCGGCCTTGTTGGTGGCGGTGAGGCTCTCCCATTCCACCGACGGCTCATCGATGGCCACGCGACAGAGATTGTGGTCGGTGCTCCAGGCCTCTCCCTCCGCTGGCACGGCCGTGAAAACGACATGCCGGCAATCGGGGGTGAAGGTGTGATCCTCGGCGACGGAGAAGGTCTTGCTCGTCGGTGCGGCATCGCGGTCGCCGGGGGTGATGTCGCGGCAGCCACCGCCGGTTGCATCGATGACGAACAGATGACGGCGCTTGTCGCCGACATACTCGTCCCAATGGCGGAAGAAGAGACGGGTGAAAACCCGCGCCTTCACCGGATCCTCGGCGATCGCCTTCTCGCGCTCCGCGTTGAGGCGGTCACTCTCAGCGAAGGGGAGCGTGCTGTATTCGGGATGGACGGCCGACACGAAGACGATCCGGCTGCCGTCGGGGCTCCAGGCCGCATTCTCGGCGCCGGTCGCGATGGTCGTGAGGCGCACGGGGGCACCACCGGCTGCGGCCACGACATGGAGCTGCGACGAACCGGTGCGGTTGGACTGGAAGAGGATCGTTGACCCGTCGGGCGACCACCGTGGGTGGGAGTCGCTCGTCTTCCCTTCGGCGACCGTCAGTGCCCGGGGTGGGGCCGAGCCGTCGGCCGGGGCGATCCACAAGCCCGTGGCACTGCCATTGGCTTCGGGGTTGACCGTCGTCACCTGCCAGACGACCTGCGTCCCATCGGGGGAGATCTGCGGATCGGCAACCCGAAGAAAACGGAACAGGTCCTCGATTTCCATGCGGCGCTTCGCCGCTAACTCGGCGGCTGTGGAGGAGGCGCCGGTGGCGAGGAACAACGATCCCATCACCATCACCATGATCAGGAGGGAAGAGAGACCGGGACGCATGGCTGACTCCAGAGGCGGGCGGTGGAAGCAGACGGCTTCGAGCCGAACAAAGCCCTTGCGGGGGCCGCTGCCGGGGCCGTTGCCGAGGTCAAGAATAACGCACCTGGCCGTCGACCCGGAATCACTCGATCCAGCCCCTGGCCCCGTCGCGGCCGGGGATTTTTCGGCTTTTCCGCAGGTGACAGCCCATTAATGGCCTAGGGGCTCTGGGGAAGATTCCCTACGCTCTCCCTTCACGCGCCGGAATGAGCACTCCGGAGTGTCCCTTCAGGACCAGGAGCGCATCATGTCCGTGACGCTGGCCGATTCTCTCCCCGTGATCGATGCTGACTGTGGGGTCGCATCGGTCTCCGTTGCCACCGGCCGCAAGCTTTCGATCTGCCTCATCAATCCCCGCTTCGAGCCCTCGTATTGGGGCTTCGATTTCGCCCTCCCGATGTACCCGGGCAACAAGCGGAGCACGATGATCTCGGGCGCGCTGTCGGCGTTGGCCGGGATGTGCGGCGATCACGACGTCGTCCTCGTCGACGAGAACGTCGAGGAGATCGACTGGGAGTCGATAGCCCGTTTCGACATCGTCGGCGTGACGGGGATGATCGTCCAGAAGGATCGGATGCGGGAGATCTTCGAGCGGCTCGCCCCGCTCCCCCCGATGACGGTCGTCGGCGGGCCGCTGGTCTCGGTCGACGAGGCGTTCTTTGCCGAGCTGTGCGACGTGAGGTTCATCGGCGAGGCGGAGACGACCTGGCCGGGCTTCCTCAACGATATCGCCCACGGCATCCAGACGGCAACCCGCTACGAGCAGGAGAAGCCGACCGACATGACGACGGTCACCCGGCCGCGCTTCGACCTCCTGAAAGTCGACCGCTACGCCTCGGCCGCCGTGCAGTATTCGCGCGGGTGCCCGTTCCAGTGCGAGTTCTGCGACATCATCGTGATCTACGGCCGCAAGCCGCGGGTGAAGAAGCCTGAGCAACTGATCGCCGAGCTCGACGACCTCCGCCGGGCCGGCTTCCACTCCGCCTTCATCGTCGATGACAACTTCATCGGCGACAAGAAGAAGGCCAAGGCGCTCCTCGAGTTGATCGTGCCGTGGATGGAGAAGTATGACTATCCGCTCCGACTGACGACCGAGGCGAGCATCGATCTGGCCAACGACGAGGAGCTCCTCGATCTCCTCTACCGGGCGAACTTCCGCAGCGTCTTCGTCGGCATTGAGACGCCGCGGATGGCGTCGCTCCAGGAGACGAAGAAGTTTCAGAACGTGCGGGGAGATTCGCTCGAGGCCAAGCTCGCCCGGATCCAAGCAGCCGGCATCGACATCAACGCCGGCTTCATCGTCGGCTTCGACAGTGACGACAAAGAGATCTTCGAGGATCAGTACCGCTTCATTCAGGACAACGGGATCACGCTGGCGATGGTGGGAATGCTCCAGGCGATCCCGCGGACGCCCCTCTACGAGCGTCTCGAGCGCGAGGGGCGCCTCGTGCTGGACGATCCGAGCCTGAACATCATTCCCAAGCAGATGACGCGCGAGGAGCTCCGGCAGGGGTACTGGGATCTCGTCACCCGGCTCTACACGCCGCAGGCCTATCTGGAGCGTTCCTCGCGGGTCTACGACTCGGCGTCGTACGTCAGCCGCCGGGCGGAGATCTGCCGAAAGGCGGGCGAAGGGAAGCACATTCCCACGCTCCTCTACGCCCTGGCCCTCCTCTGGGCGATGGTGAAGACGCTCGTCCGCGACGGCTCGTTGTTCTCGGTCGGATCGGTCTACGCCCGCCACTTCGTCAAAAACCGCGTCGTCGGCAGGCGCGGGATCGTCGGCTTCGCGCAGTTCATGAGCCGATGCGTGACCCACTGGCACTTCTACAAGTTCACCCGCGAGGCGACGGCGGGACGGCTGCGGGCCTACAACACGACCTGAAGGGATTTCTGCGAGGGGTTGCCCGTGCCCTCGAGGCCACCACGACGGCCACAACAAAAAAAGCTGCCGGGGGTGAGCGAAAACACCCCCGGCAGCCTGGAACGACCGGGCCACACGCCGTGGCGGCGCCCCGGTCACTCTGCGGCCGGCT
>CAJAYZ010000904.1 GCA_903949225.1 uncultured Planctomycetaceae bacterium | reverse complement strand
TTGCTCTCGGCGAAGCGGACGGCGTCGAGCCAATGCCGCGCCCAGCGCTCGCCGAAGCCAGGGGAGGCGAGGAGCCGGTCGACAAGATCGGCGAAGGCTGCGTCGGTGCCCCGCGCGGCCACGTCTGCGGTGAAGGCCTCCACGTCGGCGGGCGTCGGCGGCAGGCCGACAAGATCGAAGAAAAGTCGCCGGAGGAGTGTCGCCGGCGGAGCCTCGGGCTGGATGGCGAGCCCCTGGCCCGCAAGCGCCTCGGCGATGAAGGCATCGATCGGGTGAGTGATCCCGGCGATCTCCGGCAGCGGCGGCCGGACGATCGGCTGGAAGGCCCAGTGCGACGACGGTTTTCTCTCGTCCGGAAAGAGCGCGAGGGGGAGCGTGGCGACGTCGTCTGGCCACGGGGCCCCGGCAGCCACCCAGCTCGAAAGGATCGCGCGCTCTTCCGCCGGGAGTGGATCGGCGTCGGCCGGCATCCGCGCTTCGGCGTCGTCGGTCGTGACACGGCGGACGAGCTCGCTCGCCTCCGGCTTCCCGGGCACGATCCCGGGGAGCCCGGAGTCGCCGCCGGCGAGCGCCCGCGTGCGATCGTCGACCCGCCAGCCGCTCTCAGCGGTGACCGGCCCGTGGCAGGCGCCACAGCGGCGGGCGAGGAGCGGAGCGACGACTGTGGCGAAGTCAGGGACGTCGGCGGCAGGCGGCTCCGCCGAGGCATGCCGGAGACCACACAGCCCCACGAGCACAAGCCAGATGGGAGCGAGGCGAGCGGGAAAAGTGGAACGGCGACAGACCACGTTAAAAACCCCCGGACGACCGGCCCGGATGGACCGGTCGCCCTTGAGTTTACCGTCGCGGGGCGGAGCGTGTCAGCCGAGGAGATGCTCGAGGACGAGCCGCTCGAGGGCTTCGTAGTCGCGGGCGGCGACCATCGATTCGGCGGTGTTGACCGGGAAGGTGCGAACTTTCTCGACGAGCTTGAGGAACACCGCCTGGCTCGTGGCCAGATGGGCCGTGGCCGACTCGGCCTTCTGCGTCCGTTGCGCCTTGACGTCGAAGCCGACAAAGCAGCCGCTCGCGGCGTAGTCGACCGATTCGAGGACGCGGACCTGATCGAAGGCACCGCGGAGGTTTGCGGCCCCGAAGACCTTGTCCTGGTCGTACTTGAGGCCGTTCTGATCGTTGAGGTGGACGCTCCAGAGCTTCCCGGCGGCGAGCGCGAAGCCCATTTCGTCGGAGGGATCGAGGCCGGCGAGGGTGGCGTGGGCACTCTCAATGAGGACGCCGACGCGGGCCGGATCAGCACAGCGCGAGCCGAGGGCGAGGGCATGGCCGATCGTGGGGATGAAGGCGGTGTCGACCGGCTCGTTCGGCTTCGGCTCGATGGCGATCCGGACCTTCGGGTCGGCGTGGAGGATGGCGTTGCAGGCTTCGATCATCCGCTGCGACGCTTGGATCGGGCACTTGCTCTCGCGGACGCCGGTTCCTTCGCGGGCCGGCCAGAGGACGATCAAGTCGGTGCCGAGGGCCTTGGCGACGTCGACGGCCCGCTTCGACCGCTCGATCGCCCACTTCCGGCAGGCGGGATCGTTGCTCGTGTAGCCGCCGTCGATGCCGTTGGTGTGCTCCCAGAGCCGGGGGGCAACGAACTCGGCGACGAGGTTCTTGTCGGCGAGCTTCCGCTTCATGGCCTCGGCCTGGGCGACGATTTGCGCCGGAGAGAGGCTTTCGAGATCGGGCACGGCGTCGTCGTCGTGGAACTGGATCCCCTCGAAGCCGAGGTCGACGGCCACGTCGAGGACGTCGTCGAAGGGGACGGCCGGGCGGACGGGGGGGCCGAAGGGATCAGCGCCGCGGCCGAGATTCCAGGGGCCGACGGAGAAACGGTATTGCGATTCGGCCATGGTCGTTGGTGTCCTCGATCAGAGGTGGAGTGGGTGGTGGCGGCGGCTGTCGTCAGCGTGCTGCCAAAGTTTGTGAGAGGGGAAAGAATACCCGCCCGGCGACGAAAATTGCAGGCGGAATCGGGTACGCTGTTTGTCCGACGCTCTCCGCCGCAAAACCGCCCTGCCGCTCCGTTGTTTGAGGATTTCCCCACCATGCACCGCGCTCGCTCGCAGAAGTCGCTCGATCTCAAGCTCGCCCGGATCGTCGCCGATCCCTCCTGCCAAGACTTCATCCTCGCCGATGCCAAGGATGCCGACATGGCCTTCGGCCTGGCAGCGCCGGGGGTCCGGCGGGGGGGGGATCCGTTTCGTGGGCCGTTCCGCACGATCGCGGAGTTTCGCGAGTCGATCCGGCAACTCGTCGCCCAGGGGCTCGTCGACATCATGCTCATGAGCGGGAGCACGAGCGAAGTCCTCGCCATCGACGAGGGGCTGTTTATCGACAGCCATGTCACGCCGGCGGTGCGGATGAACGACACCACCGACATCTGGCTCGCTGCCGGCAGCGGCAACTACCCGCGCCAGCCCGCCCTCCCCTTCACGACCACCTCGATCTCCCAGGCCCAGTGCGGCCGGATCGACCGCAGCCACGCCGACGGCAGCGCTTCGTCGAGAGGGCGCGGCGCCGATCTCGGCCTCTTCTCCCTCACCCTCAACGACGATGCCACGCTCGACCGGGCGATGCTCGAGGCCTACAGCACGTTCCGGGCCGAGGCGGAGCGGGCGGGCTTTCGCCACTTCCTCGAGGTCTTCTATCCCAACGCCATCGACCGCACGCCGGGGCGCCCGACGGGCGACCGGCCGCGCGACGAACGCCCCCGCGACATCGCCCGCTTCCTCGCCGACCA
>CAJAYZ010000903.1 GCA_903949225.1 uncultured Planctomycetaceae bacterium | reverse complement strand
GTGCGCTTCCGCACCCTCGGATGCTATCCCCTCTCCGGCGCCGTCGACTCCACCGCCACGACCCTCCCCGAGATCATCCAGGAGATGCTCCTGACGACGTTCTCGGAGCGGCAGGGGAGGCTCATCGATTCCGACGAGGCCGGTTCGATGGAGAAGAAGAAAAGAGAAGGCTACTTCTGACGTTCCGCCGGGCCCTGCAGCAGACCGTGGCCTAAGGCCACCGGCCGCTGAAGGCCCCTCGAGGCCGGTGTCGGCCCCGGCACCGAAGATCCTTACAACAGCGATCGCACCCATCCCTAGCGACACCCGACATGTCCCATCAATCCGCGCTCATCGCCCACGACATCGACGAATACCTCGCCCAGCATGAGCGCAAGGAGCTCCTTCGCTTCATCACCTGCGGGAGCGTCGATGACGGCAAGAGCACGCTCATCGGCCGGCTGTTCTACGAATCGAAGATGATCTACGAGGATCAGCTGGCGGCGATCACCAAGGATTCCTCGCGCTACGGCACGACCGGCGGCGAGGTCGATCTGGCGCTGTTCACCGACGGTCTCGAGGACGAGCGGCAGCAAGGGATCACGATCGACGTCGCCTACCGCTACTTCTCCACCGACAAGCGCAAGTTCATTATCGCCGACACCCCCGGCCACGAGCAGTACACGCGCAACATGGCGACGGGGGCCTCGACGGCCGATCTGGCCATCATCCTCGTCGACGCCCGTCATGGCGTCCTCACGCAGACGCGCCGCCACAGCTTCATCGTCTCGCTCCTCGGCATCCGGCATGTGATCGTCGCCGTCAACAAGATGGACATCGTCGGCTACGACCAGGCTGTCTTCGAGGAGATCCGCTCCGACTACGCCGCCTTCGCCTCGCGCCTGGAGCTTCCCGACCTCCACTTCCTGCCGATCTCGGCGCTCAAAGGCGACAACGTCGTCACCAACAGCGCGAACATGCCCTGGTACACAGGCTCGCCGCTGATGACGCTCCTGGAGACGGTCTACATCGGCTCCGACCGCAACCTCGAGGACTTCCGCTTCCCGGTGCAGCTCGTCCTCCGGCCGAATCTCGATTTCCGCGGCTTCTCCGGCACGATCGCCTCCGGCATCATCCGCAAGGGGGACGAGGTGATGAGCCTCCCCTCGCGGAAGAAGAGCCGCGTGAAGCAGATCGTCACCTTCGACGGCGAATGCGAAGAGGCGTTCGCGCCGCAGAGCGTGACGCTCACGCTCGAAGACGAGATCGATTCCAGCCGCGGCGACATGCTCGTCCGCCCCGGCAATCAGCCGAAGGTCGACAATCGCTTCGAGGCGATGGTCGTGTGGATGGCCGAGGAGAAGCTCCTCCCTGGGAAACAGTATCTCTTCAAGCAGACGACGAAGGTCACCAGCGGCGCCGTGAGCACACTCCGCTACCGCGTCGACGTCAATACACTCCACCGTCAGGACGCGCCGGCGCTCTCCCTCAACGAGATCGGGCGCTGCGCGATCACGCTCTCCGAGCCCTTCTGCCACGACGTCTACCGGCGCAACCGCGGCACCGGCGCCTTCATCATCATCGACCGACTCACCAACGCCACCGTCGGCGCCGGGATGATCCTCGACCGCGAGCCCGAAGAGGGGCGCAGCGCCGCCCATTGGGACGAAGCTGCCGCCGAGCATCTCCATGGGGCGTCAAGCGCCGTGACGGCAGACGAACGCGAGGCCCGCTTCGGCCAGAAGCCCGTCACGCTCCTCCTCACGGGGCTGACCGGCTCCGGCAAGAGCACGCTCGCGGCGGCGCTCGAGCGGCGACTGTTCGAAGCGGGGCGAGCGGTGAGCGTCCTCGACGGGCAGTCGCTGCGGCTGGGGATCAGCCGCGATCTCGGCTTCTCGGCGGGCGAGCGGAGCGAAAATCTCCGCCGCGGCGCGGAGATCGCCCGACTGTTCAACGACGCCGGCCTCCTCTGCATCGCGGCCTTCGTGGCCCCGGAGGAATCGGTGCGGCAAAAGGCGGTGGATCGGATCGGCCGTGAGCGGGCGCTGGTCGTCCATCTCGCCTGCCCGCTCGAGGTCTGCCGGCAACGCGATGCCGAAGGACACTACGCGCTGGCTGATGCCGGCGAGATGAAGCACTTCCCCGGCGTGAGCGCGCCGTACGAAGCGCCCTTGAATCCCGATCTCGTTCTCCCGACCGACCAGTGGCCGGTGGCCAAGTGCGTTGATGCGCTGGTGAAGCTGCTCGCAGACCGCGGCGCGATCTAAAAGGGAGCAAGGTGCGGTCAAGCGTCCGGCGATCCGGCATCGACAGGACCGATGTCGAGTCGTAACCGCCCACCCCTTTCGCCTCGGGGCTCAATCGACGAACAGTTCCGCCGGCTCGAGGGTTGCCTCCGGGCAGGCTAGGGGGAAGAGCGGCCTGCCAGCTCGGTGTGTGGTGCGGGTGTCGTAGCGGCCCGCCACCGGATCGCGGAACACGATCACTGCCCGGGCGGCGAGGTCGACCACCCAATAATCGGCGATCCCGGCCGCGGCGTAGAGCGCCGCCTTCGTGGACGTGTCGTGGTCAAGGCTCGTGTCGGCGACCTCGACGACGAGCATCACGTCCTCCGGGAGCGGGCGGCGATCGATGTAGCGCCGCAGCGTCACCCAGGCGAGATCGGGCTGCGGTGCGCTTTCTGCGGCAGGGATCGCGATCGGGTTCTGGACGCGCACGAGGATTCTGGAGAGATCGACCTGCGTCATGCTCCAGCGGACGAGCCAGTCGACGGCGTCGGCATGCCGGTCTCCGATCGGCGACATCATGTGCAGCACTCCTTCGATGAGCTCGAGCGGATGCTCCTGACGCGGCTCGAAAACCCCGGCGGCGATCATCCGGTCATACATCGCGAGCGTGACGGTGCCTCGGGGCGGGAGCCCGGCGGGCATCGTGGCTCTGGAGTCGGCCGTGGCGGGGATGATCGTGCTCATGATGACGACGATTATAACCCCGCCGACCCGCGTCTTCGACGCCGGGAAAGATCCGCGGAGCGGACTTCATGCCCGCCCCGGGCAGCCGCTTTTGACCAGTCGCCAGCGGGCGAGGGGGCAGCGATAAGAGCGATCGCTTCAGCCGAGAGGACATCCCCTTGTCAGAAGGGGACTTGAGGGCAGCAAAAACACCGGATCGATCCGATGTCGGGCCCGTGGCGAGAAGGGAACGGCGGGGCGTGGAGCCCGCGTTCCGGACGGGTGTCAGATCCGGATGCCGAGAGTGAAAACCGCGATCAGGAGGGTCAGCGAGACCGTGAGGAGGACGAGGTCGATCGTTGGTATGCCGCGGTCGACGACAGGGGAAGGCGCCAACTTCGGGGCATGTGTGACATCGCGCTGGCGACCGGCGAGGAGTGTGTTGCGTGAACTGTGCATGGTCACCATCGGAGGTTGGGACGTGATCGGCGGCGAGTCTGCCGCCTCGATTTGTCTGGCCCCAAACTAAGATTTTTGACAACCGACGCAACGCTTCGGTGGCTCCCGAAAACCTTACACGGGAAACCGGAAATTTTTTCCCTTCTGGGCAACGGGGGAAACGTCTTTCTTACGCACTCTACAGCGACCCTGATGACGGAGCCTTACTTCCTTTTAAGTTTCTCGGTGAGCCGGAGTCCCCTCTCGTAGGGGGATTCTTGGGAGGGGTGGGGTTGGCCACGAGGTCGCAGGGTTTGCGGCGGCAGCAGGCACAGCGTTCCTCCACCTTCCACTCCACTGCCGGCACCTTCCGTTTCGTCTCCTTCCGCACCGGCACGACGCGCGTCTTCACCTCCGCGCAGGTCGGCTTCCAGAGATCGTGCGTCCAGCAGCCGCAGTCGTCCTGTTTGCAGACCTTGCCACACCACACGCTCGGCCCCGGGATGCAGAAGTCCTCACATTTGGCGTCCCAGCAGACCTTCCTGATTTCCTTTTCGATCATCTTCGGGACACCCACCTTCCGCACGCCCTCGCAGCCCCCGCACTGGTCGCAGCGTCCGTCGGGGGGGGGAGCTTCTTTCTTCCCGGCATCTGCCTTGGGATCTTTCGGCTTGGCGTCGTCTGGCAGGACGAGGTTCTGCGGTTCCGGCTTGGCCCGTGGCCTTGGCAGGGATTCGGGATCGGCTGCGGCTGCTGCGGACGCAAGCAGGAGGATCGCCGCGATCCTGATCGCAGCCCGGCCCCAGGCCGTCTGGGTGTGGAGCTGTGGCATGGTGTTTCCCGGTCGGCCAAGCGGATGCAGG
>CAJAYZ010000902.1 GCA_903949225.1 uncultured Planctomycetaceae bacterium | reverse complement strand
GCCGTTGTCGGGATCGCCAGCCGGGCAAACAGCGCCAGCCCGAACAGCCGCGTTCCCCACCCCATCAGCGAGCGCCGCGATCGCCCCCCGACGAGCGACGACCCGACGATCGCCGTCAGCGACGGGACAAACAGCCACCATCCCAGCGCCCGGCCGATCTGCATCGCCACGCGCTGCGTGCCCAGCGCCGTCGTGCTCGTCAGCAACAGGCTGCCGTACTGCTCGACGAGGTCGTTGACCGGATCGAGCGCCTGCCCGATGCCGAGGCTCCCGCCAGGGCCGAAGCTGAAGCTCACCTCCGAGCTCTGGGCCAGCGAGATCGCGCTGTCGAGCCCGCGCGTGGCCGCCAGGGCCGCGAGCGTCCGGGCGAAGGCCGACTCGATGTAGGCCTCGCCACGCTGGTCGGCCGCCGGGGCGAAGACGAACATCGAGACCAGCGCCCCGACCCCCAGCACCACCAGCCGCGCCGCCGGCTCGCGGAGGCTCGCCGGGAGGAACTGCAGCCACGCGCCGTTCCACAGGGCAGCAAAGAAATCGAAGCCGCCGTCCGGGACCGCAGC
Organism: uncultured Planctomycetaceae bacterium; assembly: GCA_903949225.1. Taxonomy (GTDB): domain Bacteria; phylum Planctomycetota; class Planctomycetia; order Pirellulales; family UBA1268; genus QWOP01. Next base: position 4,960 of record CAJAYZ010000902.1, on the reverse strand, counting down.
AGGAGCTGCCGCTGCGACCGTGGCCGGAGCCTGGCTCGGCGCGGCGGAATCCGGCGATTGATCGTCAGCACTCATCGATGGAATCCCCGATGGCCAATGGGCTCCGGCCGGTTGCCGAGCCCCCCGGCAACCATCCTATCGGGCCGCGGCACTCGGAGGACAACGCTACCGGCCAAGAGGCCGGTGCAACGAAGTCACCGGACAATCTCAAATGGATTCGCCGAGGACGACCCGATCACACCCAGCCATCACCGACTCCCCAACGCCAAAACAACTCGGAAAAAAAGCCCTCTCCCGCATGCTTCACTCCAATCCGACATCAACCCCCAGCCGACTCAGAAAGTCATACCTCTCGGTCCGTCCTCGTGCTGCGAACTCCTCTGCCGATTGCCGGTGCACATACCCAAGAAACCTTGTCCTATCCGCCTCCGGCAGTTGCTGGAGGAGGGCAGAAATTGACTCGAGCCTCTCCACCGCGACATCCGGGTCGAGAAGGCTGTCCGGAACGCAGGAGAAAAACTCGATGGTCTCCAGTGCAATCTGCATCAGCGGTTCGGTAGTCATCGCGCACCCTGAAACGGAGCGACCCCTACGTCAATGTTCGTGATCCCCAATTCCTCAAGCATCTTCCTGGCCCGCGTTGCTTGAGACTCATCTGGAACCTCCCATCGACCGCGGATGCCGTTCTCCTCCAGCGACTGGGATTGCCTGATCGCCTGATCCCTGGACTTCGGAAATGTCGTTATGGACAGCTTCCGGTCAAGCAGGACGCCTTCATCAAGTCCGTCAAACTTAACGTTGACAGATCCGCCATCAGGAAGTGTTCTCTGGATGACAGGAACCTCGCGGTTACCAGTCTCGACACCAGACCGAGCGCCTGTTGCCGAATCTTCGTAGTTTCTTGCTGCCGGCGACATTTTTGGGGTATCTGGAATCCATTGAACTGGCGAGTCAGTCGTGCTGCCTGCCCGTTTAGCCGTCTCCCCAACGTCATCGAGATACTTCGAGTACTTAATTGCTCCGATTATCGGAGCGACGGCGATCGTATTGATCGCCAATCGCTTTCCCCAATCGTATGACAACTCAGGATGCGTGACCGAATGCCCTAGATCACGAATGTCCATCGGAAGGTCGAGACCCAATACTCCCAATCCAACGCCAGTTCCGATAGAAAGCGCCGTTGGCTTCTGGTCAGTCCAATCGCCGTAGGCGAGACTCGTTGCAGATCGGCCGACGTAGTCGCATACGTCCTCAACGACATCGCTCATTGCACCAAGCCAGCCGCCGCGGCCAGCATCCGATCGTTCTTGCGGTGCAACGGTCTCGATCAGACCAGTCAGCATGGCGCGAGACTCGAGTGACTCGAAAGCTCCGAGCCTCTGTGACGGCTTTCGGAAACGTGTCGCTGATCGCATAGCCCCACCCTCCATGGAACGCCCCGCCGCGATAAATCAATCCTCGAGTTTAACCGTTCGAGCCCGCGGAGCGACAGCCGTTATCGCGAAGAAAAAAACGACTGAAACGCTACCATGCCAGAGGCCACGGCTCTCTCATAGACGCAATCACTGCCCCGCGGCAATCAGCCGATCAAGGACAGGCCGCATCCGCGCTGCGCGACGGGCGTTGCCGATGGCGCTTGGATGAAGGTCGTCGTCGAGAAAGGCCTCCGCATCGGGAGCCCCGTCGGGCCCGACAAAGTCTCCCCCGACATCGAGGTATTCAACCGGCCCTCCATCGATCGAGCCCCCCGCCGCCGCGATCGCGGCTTCGATCAGGCCGTTGGCGGTCGCCTGCGTTTCCCGCTCCTCCCAACGCGACTTCGCCGGGAGAATGCCCATCACGAGGATCGGCACGGTGGGATGATCGCGGCGGATCGTGGCGATGATGTCGCGCCACGCCGCCAGAACGGCCTCGGCGTCGGCTCCGCCATGGACGTCGTTGCTCCCGGCGGAGATCACCACAGCCCCCGGCTTGGCAGCGGCGAGGAGGCGCGGGGCGAAGCCGGCGATCTCCGTGAGCGTGCATCCCCCCACGCCGCGGTTGACGACCTCCAGGCCGGGAAAATCAGCGGGGAGCGTCTCCCACATGCGGATGTTTGAAGACCCGAGGAGGATCACGGCGCCTGCCGCCGGGGGAGCCGCGCGAGAGGCCGCTTCGTAGCGGGCGATCGCTTCTTCCCAGCGCCCCGCATCGGGCACCGCCGCCGGAGGTGGGGCGGCTTCCTCCGCCGACTCGTCCTCCGCAACATCGAAGCGCTGCATCCTCCCGAGCGTCCTTGCCTCGCCCGGCTCGGCGACGATCGTCGGCGGGATCTCCTTGACGGCCACTGGCTGGAGCGCCGTGAAGTACCACAGGCCGATCCCGACTAGGCCGAGGCCGAGGAGGGCCACCATGCCGGTGGGGAACGAACGATTTGCGGACGAACTCATCGGGGAACGATCCTCTGGAAATGATCGCTGTTGCGACACCTAACTCCATCATCCCCGCCCGACACCACGCCCCGCAAGGAAGCCGGAGCGAGCCCCACCGTGGCGGGTCGCGACGGACGTTCCAACCCCCTGCTATCCTCTTGGCGTCGGGCCGGGGGGATCGCGCGATCGGTTCGCGCACCTCGAATGCCCTCTCACCGCCGGAGTCTTCCGATGCGCCGTCCGCTGTCGACCCTCCTCCTCCTCGCTGCCCTCGCCGTCGTGCCGGGCGTCTCGCCCCGCGCCGACGTTTCGCTCAACAACATGTTCGGCGATCACATGGTTCTCCAGCAGGGGATCAAGAACAAGGTGTGGGGGAAGGCCTCCCCGGGCGAAGCCGTCACCGTCACCCTCGGTGGCCAGAAGCACGAGACCAAGGCCGGCGCCGACGGCGCCTGGCAGGTGATGCTCGACCCGGTGACGGAATACGGCGGCCCGCATGAGCTGACCGTGAAGGGGAACAACACCGTCACCTTCCACGACGTCCTCATCGGCGAGGTGTGGGTTTGTGCCGGGCAGTCGAACATGCAGTGGAGCGTGAACGCCTCAACCGATCCCGATCTCGAACGGGCCGCGGCCAAGTTCCCGCAGATCCGCCTGATCTCGGTGCCGCAGGTCGGCACGCAGGATCCGCAGTGGAACTTCAACGGCTCGTGGCAGGCCTGCACCCCCGAGACGGTCGGCAACTTCTCGGCCGTGGGCTACTTCTTCGGCCGCCAACTCCACCAGACCCTCGGCGTGCCGGTGGGGCTGATCAACAACGCCTGGGGCGGCAGCGCCGCCGAGGCGTGGGTGCGACGCGACAAGCTTGCCGCCGATGCCCGCTTCAAGCCGCTCGTCGAGCGGTGGGAGAAGATGGAGGCCGACTATCCGGCCCAGAAGGCGGCCTACGACAAGGCGATGGTCGAATGGAAGGCAGCGGCGGAGAAGGCCAAGGCCGAGGGGAAGCCAGCCCCGGGGCAGCCGGGCAATCCCGACGGCAACATGTTCGGCAACCACCGCCCCGGCAACATCCATTCCGGCGTCCTCACCCCCTCGGTCGGCTACGGCATCCGTGGCGCGATCTGGTATCAGGGGGAATCGAACGCCGGCCGCGCGTATCAATACCGCGCCCTGTTCCCGTTCATGATCAAGTCGTGGCGCGAGGAATGGGGTCTGGGCGACTTCCCCTTCTATTGGGTGCAGCTGGCCGACTTCAACGCCGAGCAGCCCCAGCCAGGCGAGAGCAGCTGGGCCGAGCTGCGTGAGGCACAGACGATGACGATGAAGGCCCTGCCGAACACCGGCGAGGCGGTGATCATCGACATCGGCGAGGGGAAGGACATCCACCCGAAGAACAAGCTGGATGTCGGCAAGCGGCTCGCCCGCTGGGCGCTCGCCGACACCTACAAGGTGGCGGGCATCCCGGCCCGCAGCCCGCTCTACAAGGGGATGGAGAAGCAGGGCAAAAAGATCGTCGTCGCCTTCGATCATGTCGATGGTGGCTGGCGGCCGTTCGATGTCAACGAGCCGATCGGCTTCACGATCGCCGGCGCCGATCACACGTTCGTCCACGCCAAGGGGACGATCCTCCCCGATGGCCGGATCGAGGTCTCGGCCGAGGGCGTGGCCGACCCCGTCGCCGTCCGTTACGGCTGGGCCGACAATCCGAAGTGCAACCTCTACTCCGGTGTCGGACTGCCGCTGACGCCGTTCCGCACCGACGACTTCAAGGGGGTCACGGCCGACGCCAACTGACCGCTCGCTGGCTGTGAAGCATTCAGGGGGCCCGGCCATCGCGCGATGGTCGGGCCCCTTTTTTTCTCTTCGGTGTGGAGTCGAGGCCGGGCCGGCGGGGATGACCGGCGCGGGCGCCGCCGCGATCCACCCCCAGACCGGAGGCCATCCCAGACGCCCCGAAGCTCGAGCAGCCCCCGAGGAATACCCGCCCGCGGCTGGGTATCTTCATGGCCTCGGCCTGTCGGGACAGGCCAGCCCCATGAGGATCCCCGTGATGGCCGTGCCTCGCCTTCTCCACTGCTCCCTCGTTGACGGAATCCTCCTCGCCCTCGTGTTGGCCGGGGCCGGTCTGGCGGCCGAGCCTGATGTTGCCGAGAAGCCGGCCGAGCCGGCGGCGACGGTGGAGGCCGCCGAGAAGGACCGAAAGAAGCCCCTCCGCATCCCCGAGGCGACCGACAAGCCGATCGTCACGGAGCACGCGATCACCCTCGGGGAAACGACGCTCGAGTATCGGGCCGAGACCGGAATGCTCCCCCTCCTCAGCGAGGAAGGCACGCCGCGGGCGGGCGTGTTCTACGTCGCCTACACCGCCAAGCCGGCAGGCGATCCGGCCACGCGGCCGGTGATGTTCTGCTTCAACGGCGGCCCCGGCGCGGCGTCGGTCTGGCTCCATCTCGGCGGGCTTGGGCCCCGACGGGCGAAGGTCAACGACGACGGCACCCTCCCGCCACCGCCGTTCGGCCTGGTCGACAATGCACACACCCTCCTCCCCG
>CAJAYZ010000901.1 GCA_903949225.1 uncultured Planctomycetaceae bacterium | reverse complement strand
GAGAAGCAAAATGCCCTCTTCGACAAGCGGCTGGCCGAGGAGGAGGTGTGGATCCGCACCGGGATCAAGGCGCGACGGACGCGCAACGAAGGGCGCGTCAGGGCCCTCGAGGCGATGCGTCGCGAGCGCGGCGATCGACGCGACCGCGTCGGCAAGGTCAATCTGCTGATCCAGGAAGCGGAACGGAGCGGCACGCTCGTCGCCTCGCTCCAGGGGGTGACCGCCTCGCGCGGCGAGAAGCAGATCCTCCACGACGTAACGACGACCGTCACCCGCGGCGACCGGATCGGCATCATCGGCCCCAACGGCGCCGGCAAGACGACCCTCCTCCGCGTCCTCCTCGGTGAGCTCCCTGCCGACGCGGGCCGCGTGCGACTGGGGACGAACGTCCAGGTTGCCTACTTCGACCAGCTCCGCGACCAGCTCGACGACACGAAGAACGTCGCCGACAACATCGGCGACGGCTACGACACGGTGAAGGTCGGCGGGCAGTCGCGCCACGTCCTCGGCTACCTCCAGGACTTCCTCTTCACCCCTGAACGGGCCCGGACGCTCGTCCGCTTCCTCTCCGGCGGCGAACGCAACCGCGTCCTCCTGGCCAAGCTGTTCGCCAAGCCGGCCAACTGCATCGTCCTCGACGAGCCGACCAACGACCTCGATGCGGAAACCCTCGAGCTCCTCGAGGAGCGGCTCGTCGACTTCGCTGGCACGGTCCTCGTCGTCAGCCACGACCGGGCCTTCCTCGACAACGTCGTCACGAGCACGCTCGTCTTCGAGCCGAGGCCCGGCGGCGACGGCCACGACGTCCTCGAATACGCCGGCGGCTACACCGACTGGATCCGGCAGCGAAAGGCCGCCGCGAAGCCGACCGAAACCAAGCCCGCCAAAGCTCAAGCCCCAGCGGCCGCGGGGAACGCGACGGCCCCGACCGATGCCGCCCCCCGCAAACGCAAGCTCTCCTTCAAGGAGCAGCAGGAGCTCGCCGCGCTCCCGGGGCTGATCGAGAAGCTCGAGACCGAGATGGCGACGCTCCATGCGAAGATGGCAGCCGCCGACTACTTCCGCCAGTCAGGCGACATCCTCGCCCGCGACAAAACCGGGCTCGACGATCTCCAGGCGCGTCTCGATGCCGCGTTCGTCCGCTGGGAGGCGCTCGAGGAGCCGGCCTGACGAGCGGTCAGTTCGGATCAGACCCACGGGGGACGGACCGCTGGCGGTGTCGCTGCGCCTCCTTGCGGCGTTGGACGTAGGTATCGCCGATCTCGGCGGCCAGGCCACTCGACCCCTGGAGCCAATTGGCCACCGTCCGCGCATCGATCGACACTTCGACGACGTCGGTGCGAGCGACGACGCGGAAGTCGCTGGGCCGCCCGGCAGAGACCGTTGCATCCCCGTGGAAGTCGCCCGGCCCGAGCGACGCGACCACGATCTCGGCACCTTCCGAATCGAGGGTGAGGAGATCGACGTGCCCTTCGGCCACCAGCGCGAACCGATCGACCGGGGCCCCCCGGCCATGGATCTCCTCGCCGGCAGCGTAGGTGACGATTCGGGCATCCGGCGGCGGGGCCGCGTGTCCGGCTGCCGCCGCGGCGGCTTGGTTGGACGCGATGGACTCGAGCATCGCATCGCGAACATGCCGGTAGCGGGGAAAACGATCGAGCACCTCCGCCACCCCCGGCTGCCGCGGCGAAGGGGACTCGTACGGCCGATACTGCATCTGGATCGGGAACGGAATCTGGAGGGATTCCCGCTTGGCGACATACCACACCCGCGAGAGGATCGCGTCGCGCACCGGAAGGAGATCCTCGTGGCGGGCAACGGTGAAATACATCCGATAGGTGATCGAGAAGTCACCGTAGTTGAGGGTGTGGACTTCCGGAGCCGGATCGGCGATCACCCCCGGGGTCGAGCGGAGGATGTCGAGCATCGCCCGCTTCACGTCGTTGGGGGGATGATCGTAGGAGAAGCCGACGTCGTAGGTGTCGGTGCGGGAGGCAGTGGGCCGCGAGAGGTTGCTGAACGAGGTCTTGTAGAGGACGACGTTGGGGATGATCCGCATCTCGTGGAGGATTGACTCGATGTGGACGCTCCGCCAATTGATCTCGATCACCTTGCCGGTCGTACCGTCGGCGATGATCCAGTCACCGATGGCCAGCGGACGCTCGAGGAGGAGCATCAATCCGGAGACGATGTTGCCCAGCGGCTCCTGGAGGGCCAAGCCGATGACGATGCTCCCCAGCCCCAGGGCCGTCAGGGCTCCGCCGATCTCCTGCTGCCAGACATGCTGGTAGATGAGCGCCGCGCCGATCGAGACGAGCGTCACGCGGGCGAGATCGCGAAACAGCTTCGGAACGCGCTCCCGCATCGAAGCCTGATGGCGGCCGCCGAAGAGCGAGTCGTTGGTGAGCGTGAGAACACCAACGAGGAGCGACACCCAAAACAGCGTCCGCACGACCCGCGAGGCGGTCTGATCGGGGGCCACCTGCCACACCTCGGTGACGAACAGCATCGCCGCAAGGGCGGGAAGCACGAGATTCCTCACCACGCGGAGCGTGGGGGCAAGCATTCCTCCACGGCGGGCGGAGGAATTGAGCATCTCGGTGACGATCAGGAGCGCCAGCGGGAAACCCACAGCAAGGAGCGCCGCCGGAAGGAGCGGCACCTGCGACATGCCCGAGGGGCCGAACAGGCTGTCCAAGCCGTTGATGCCGGCCGAGCCATTCATGGCGTTCCTCGATCCTGGAGCGCCCACGTCCGCACCGTCCCATTGCCGCGGACCTCGACGTCGACCGGGCCCGCGAAGGCGTAGAGGTCGACGAGCCGATCGTGCACCGGGTCGGTCACGACGACCGCTTGGCCGTTTTGGGCCGCCAGACGCGACGCGATCGCCACCGTGTCGCCCCACAGATCGTAGAGGAACTTCTGCCGCCCCACGACGCCGCCAACGACGGGCCCCGAGTTGACTCCCACCGACACCGACAGGGCCGTGCCGTGGAGGCTGTTGAATTGGGCGACGATCCGGCAGAGGTCGCGCCCGAATTGCACCGTTCGGGCAGCATGATCGGGGCGTGGGAGCGAGAGTCCGCAGACGGCCAGATAGGCCGACCCCACCGCCCGCACCTTCTCCACGCCGCAGCGCTCGGTCGCCTCGTCGCAGGCAGCGATCAAGTCGCTCACGAAATCCATCGCCGCGCGTTCCGAACCCGGGCCCGACACGCTGTCGAGCCCGACGAACTCCGCCACGAGGACGGTAACGTCGGCGAACTGCCGAGTGGCCTTCTCGTCCCCGTCGCGCCGCTGGGCCACCGCCGCCGCAGGGAGGATGTTGAGGAGCAGCTCCTGGTTCTCCCGGGCCTTCGCCTCGAGCTCGCTGCGCTGATCGCGGAGGCTCTCCGACATCTGATTGAACGTCCGCGCCAGATCACCGAACTCGTCCCGCGAGTTGAGGTCGACGCGGACGCCCACCTCACCGGCGCCGATCCGTCGGGCCGCGTCGGTGAGCTGCCGCAGCGGTCGAACGAGCAACCACGAGGCAACGAGCGCCAGGATCGCCGTTCCCAGCGACAGCCCGGTTGCTGCGAGGAGCGCATGCCGGGCATAGGCCCGAATCGGGGCGTAGGCCTCATCGACGTCCATCTCCGCAATCACGCCCCAGCGAATCGAATCGAGGTCGAGCGGGCCGTAGGAGGAGAGCACGGGGACGCCGCGGTAGTCGGTGATGATGGTCAAGCCCTCGCGGCCGCGGATCGCATCCTCGGCAGCCGGGGTGCGCACCGGCAGTTGATTGATCACGTTCCCCTGCCGCTCGATCTGGTCGACGGTTGTCGACGGCAGCGACGAGCGGCGCAGCGAGGCGATGAACCCCTCCCGGTCTTCGACCATGAACCGGCTCCGGCTCCGCATCATCAGATCGGGCCCGACGAGGTAGCATTCCCCCGTCTTTCCCATCCCTTCCCGCTCCCATTCGAAGCGTCCCGTGGTGATGGCGACGATCCGGTCGACGGGGAACTCGAGCGCGAGGATCCCGATCATCTCCGGTCCATTGAAGATCGGCGAGAGGACAAACCCCACCGGCAATCCCGCATCGGGCACGTAGGCTTCGATGTCGGCAACTCGATAGGCATCCTTGTCACGCGCCAGGGCGAGCGACGCGGCAGCGCGGGCGAGATTCGTTCCCGCGTACGGCCCGGTCCTCAGGTTCGTGGCGTAGTCAGCGCGTTTTTTCAGCGAATAGACGATCTCGAGGGTGTCGTCGTCGATAAGGAGGATGTCCTCGTAGCCGAACAGCGTGGCGGCCCGTTCCATCCGATCGCGCACGGCCTTGTGAACGATGCCGTATTCCGAGTCGTCGATGTCGGCGGGGGGCAGGACATCCTTCTCCCCGGCGACAAGACGGCGCTGCTCCGGAAGGAGGTAGTGGTATTGAAGGTAGCGCTGCCGGGGCTCGGCCGGCAGATACTGCTCGACCATCGGCGCACCGCCGAGATGGCTCTTGAGTTCGGGGATGAACTCCTCGGCGTACCAGCGACGCAGCTCCTCTTCCTGTGCCGGCTCGAGCGACGCGTCCTGCAGACCGGCCATGCCACGGCGGAAGCCCGTCATCCCGTCGGTCGCCAGCCGGCCATCGGAGATCGAGAGGACCTGGTCGCGAAGCCCTTTGAGCATGTCGACCAGCGCCGTCGTCTTCGAATGCCGGACGCTCTGCAATTGCTGCTGGACCGCATACGTGATCGAGTCGCGGGCCGACCGGTAGCCGATCCAGCCGATCGCCAAGATCGACCCCAGGCTGACGGCGAGGAGGAGCACGATCAGCCGCGACTGGACGGCCAGCCGTTCGAGGCCGAGCATGCGGGGCTCCGGGAAAAGTCAGGGGAGGGGCGAGAAGAGAGGATGGCACTCCCGGGCGACGATACCCTCTCCCCCCCACGACGGCAAACCGGTTGACCCCCACGGAATCGGCGGCCGGGAGACACCCGATTCGGCCCGCCGCCAGAGGCCGCCACGGAGGCCCTGCCACGACGATTTTCAGGGGAGGATGCGCATCCCCACGGCCGTGTTGACGTCGAGCATGCTGCGGCGGTACCGCACGAGTGCCTCGCGGTGGCTCTGCGAGACGGCCGCCGCCTCCTCGAGGTGCTCCTGGAAATCGTCGATCGAGCTCTCTCCCGCCTCAAAGTCAGCCTGTGCCTCGCGGAGCCGGGCATCCGATTGGGGGAGGAGGACCGCTTCGATCCGTTCCAAGGCGCGCTTGGCGTAGTGGTATTCGCGGTCCGCCAGCCTCACTTCCGACGCCACGCGCCGCTCCATTGATTCAAGTTCCGTGCGTGTCTGGCTGACATTGCTCTGCGCGCGGGCGATGTTCCCCTGATTGCGGTTGAAGACCGGAAGGGAGAAGGTGAGCCCCACCGCCCACGATCGAGAGTCGGGCCGCTGGATGGGG
>CAJAYZ010000900.1 GCA_903949225.1 uncultured Planctomycetaceae bacterium | reverse complement strand
CCAGAGGGCGTTCAGCGAGAGATTGACATCGAGGAGGAAGAGGCCGAGCGAGAGGAGGAGAGAGAGAAGGCAGGCGATGAGGAGGCCGATCGCCGCCGGAGCGACGTCGATCTTCGCGACCGACCCCGTCACGAGCACGACCATGAGGAGGACGGCGAGCAACACACTCCCAGCCGCCGTGCCGACACACGCGCGGAGGAATCTGGCCCGTTGGGAAAGCACGTAGAGTTGCCGCCTGGCGTCGGCCCGGCCGGACCCGGAAAGGGAGGAGGCCGAGAGGGCAATGCTCCGGGCCCGTTCCACCACCGTTGCAAACCGCTGCGACATGCACAGCAGCAGCAGCCCGACTCCCGAGACGAGCGTCGCCGGGGCAATCGCCATCTGGAGGATCGGGAGAAGTTCGGCGAGCGTCATGGCAATCCCCGCCCGACGCAGCGGACGGCCCTAGGCTAGTGAAACTTTAGGCTGCCCACGCGGAGCGTCCAGCCGGCGGGGAAGGGGAGTGCGGGACCGATCCCCCGACTTACTAGCAAACCGCAGGGGAGGGGCGGACGTAACAGGTCCAGCGTTCCTGTTCCCGCGTTCTCGTTCCCAAGGGCCAGGGCCCGCGAAACGGGGCCGGATGGAATGCCTGGCGGGGAGAGGGGCGGCTGACGAACGACGCAGGGCTCAAAACAGCCAGTCGGTGGAGAGAAACGACGAGCGGTGGGATAGGACGATGTCGCCGAGGATCGCCCGATTCCCCGGCGTGTCCTTCGCCGCCGCCATGCTGCGGATCGAAAACGCCCGCAGGGCGTCGCTCACCGAAAGCGTCCCCTCGGCGCTGTCCTTCCGTCCTGTGAAGGGGAAGACGTCCGGCCCCCGCTGGCACTGGCTGTTGAGGTTTACCCGGCAGACCTGATTGGCAAGGCCGTCGATGAGGACCGCCACCTCTTCGGAATCGCGCGAGAAGATCGAGGCCTGCTGGCCATGATCGGCATCACGCACCCAGTCGAGGGGCTCCTCGATGTCGTCGTAAACCGCGATCGGCACGACCGGCCCAAACTGCTCCTCGTGCCACAGCCGCATCCCTTTCGTGACCGGCCCCACGACTGCCGGGAAGAACGTCGTGGCGTCGACCCTGCCGGCACGGCCGTTCAAGACCCCCGCCCCCTTCGCCTCTGCATCGGCGACGAGCGCCGCCATCCGCTCCGGGGCATCGGGCTCCGGCAGCGGCGTCACGCCGACGCCCTCGGTCCAGGGGGAGCCGACGACGAGCCGGTCGACGGCGGCGGCAAACGCCTCCGTGAACCGCGCGAACACGGGGCGGGCAACGGCGACGAGCTTGAGCGCCGTGCAGCGCTGGCCGTTGAAGGCGAGGCTCCCGGCGAGGCATTCGCGGACAGCCAGATCGAGATCGGCCGAGGGAGTCACGATGGCGACATTCTTCGCCTCGAGCCCGAGCACGCAGCGCATCCGATGGGGCTTGGGATGATCGCGGCGGATCGTGTCGGCGGCCTTGCTTGTGCCGATGAAGGCGAGAACGTCGATGCCGCCGGAGGCGACCAGTGGCGACACGACCGTTTTCCCCTGGCCGTAGATCGTGTTGACGACGCCGGCCGGAAAAGCCTCGGCGAAGGGGGCGAGGAGCGGCTCGAGGAGGAGGACGCCGTACTTTGCCGGCTTGACGATCACCGGATTTCCCATGACGAGCGCGGGGATGAGCGTCGTGAAGGTCTCGTTGAGGGGATAGTTGAAGGGGCCCATGCAGAGCGTGACCCCCAAGGGGGCGCGGCGCACCTGGGCCACGATCCCCTCCACCTGTTGAAAACGCGAGCCGGCCCGGTCGAGCTCTTTGACGGCCGCGAGCGTGTCGCGGACATAGGCGACGGTGCGGTCAAACTCCTTCTCGCTGTCGGGGCGGCTCTTGCCGATCTCCCAGACAAGCGTCTCGACGACGCGCTCGCGGACGGCGATCATCAGGCTGAGAAACCGCTCCACGCAGCCGATCCGCGCTGCCACCGTCATCGTCGGCCACACCCCGCGCCCCTTCCCCCACGCGGCCGCGGCGGCAGCGAGCGCTTCGAGGGCTTCGGGCTGACCGAGGAGCGGGAATGAGCCGAGCGGCGTCGGCGCACCGGCGGTGAGCACCGGCGAGACGACGTCGCGCACCGGCCCGTCCCAGTGCCGCAGCTTCCCGCCGACGAGCCACTGCCGCTGGTGAATGGGAGTGGGGGAGACCGGGGGGGAACGATCGGTCAATGGAGTGCTCCTGATTTCGAGTCTGCCTGCATGGTGACACCCACGGCGCCCGCTTCCGGCCGCTCACCAGGGGAGCTCGCGGAGGAAGATGTTCTTGAAGAACAGCTCGCTGCCGTGGTGTTGGAGTTCGATCTGGTCGGCGCGGGGGATGGGTTTCGTCCCCTTTGACCAATAGTCTTCGAGCTTGACCCGGTCGACGACGAGCGTGTTGTTGAGCCACACGCTCACCTTCTCCCCCACCATGCGGATGAAGAACGTGTTCCATTCGCCCGGCCTCTTGTCGGCGAGCGCCAGCGGCATGTTGCGCCACTGACGGTTGTTCCACAGGCCGCCTGAGCCGAGATTGCGGCCGTTGGAAATCTGGGCCACCCACTCCTTTGGCGTGGAGGGAGCAGGCT
>CAJAYZ010000899.1 GCA_903949225.1 uncultured Planctomycetaceae bacterium | reverse complement strand
GTCGGCGGATTCGCTCCCTACACCGACGAGGCGGGCCGACGGATTTTTCCTGACACCGACGGCATCGCCGACGGTCGCATCGCCACCACCTGGTTTGTCGATCCGCAATACTCAAGCGCTGGCCTCCAGGTGACGGCCACCGGGCTTGTGTCGGGCGAGCAGGCGACTGAGCTCTTCCGTGACTCGCCGGTGCCGGTCGTTGATGGAAGTTTCGAGAGCCCGGCCCCGTCGGGGAGCGGGTACACGACGTTCGCTGGACGGTGGGAGAATGGCCTCTACGTCGGTCCGTTCGCCGGCGACAGCGGTTGGTGGGGCAGCTTCTACCGGAGTTACAACGGATCGTTCCTGCTCGCCAATGCCAACGGTGTCGGTGTCTCGCTCACCCCCTCGCCATACGGAACACAGGTCGGAGCCCTGCAGGGGCAGTCGGACCTCTACCAGACGCTCAATGTCCCTGTCGCCGGCACCTATCGCGTCTCGTTCATCGCCTCGACGTCCAGCAACATGAGCGGCTCCTCTGGCGTCGTCGTCAGTCTGGGTGGCTCGGTGGTGGGGACATGGCTCCCCGGGGAGATCGGCGCCGGCTCTTGGCAAACGCTGCAGACTGCTGCCATCACGCTCTCGGCCGGGACGCACGTCCTGAAGTTCTCGGGCCAAGCCCCCACCGCCATCGCCGGCCCGGGCGAGGTTCAATACAACCGAGTGACCCTCATCGACGGCGTGGCAGTGGAGACCGTGAAGCAGGCCGCGACGATCACGGTCACTCCGTTCACGGCCACCTATGACGGCCTCTCGCACGGCGCGACTGGCTCTGCGACAGGCGCTGGCGGGCTCGATCTCACCGGGCTGCTCCGTATTCCGCTCCATACGGCACCGGGCACGTACACCGACACCTGGACGTTTGACGGCAACGACATCTACGCCCCTGCCAGCGGGACGGTGACGAATACGATTCTCAAGGCGACGGCGTCGATCACTGTCAATCCGTATGCGGTCACGTACGACGGTCAGTCGCATGCCGCGACCGGATCAGCGACGGGCGTCAACGTGGTCCTTCCTGGCTCCGGGACCGCGATCGTTCTTTCGACACCGGCGGGGCTGTCCAACGGCGACAAGTTCCAGTTCATCTACGTGACGCCGACGCAGACGCCGACGACGTCGACCGACATCGCCACCTACAACACGTTCGTGAATGCGAGCGTGAACACCGGCGACGCCACGTACCTGGGGAAGCTCGTTCAATGGAAGGCGCTGGGAAGCACCGACACGGTGTCGGCGCTTCAAAACCTGGGGACGAATCCATACGGGATCTATCAGTCCAACGGCACGAAAGTCGCAAACTCGCTCGATTCCAGCGGCCTGTGGAGCGGCAGCGGCGACATCATCGGCGCTACCATGGATCTGGCGGGAGGGGGTGCAAGCAGGCCGATCGTCTCGGGCACCAATCCCAACAGCGGTGGCATGTACATCGGCGGAAATGGCGGACCGACCGCCCGGCACACGCTCGGTAATCCGACCTATCAACAGCTCGTCGGCAATGCCTCGGAGGGCAACGGCGGGTGGCTGGCGGCTGATTTCGGGGGAGTTTTGCAACCGGGTTACATGTATGCGGTATCGGAGGTCTTGACAGTGGGCCCCCCCGCCCGCGCCCCGGAGAACCTCATCGGTCTGCTCCGTCTCCCCGCGCCCCACACCGCGCCTGGCACGTACACCGACACCTGGACGTTCGACGGCAACGAGTTCTACGAGCCTGCCAGCGGCACGGTGACACACACGATTCTCAAGGCGACGGCGTCGATCGTCGTCAATCCGTATGCGGTCACGTACGACGGTCAGTCGCATGCCGCGACCGGATCCGCGACCGGCGTCAACGTCGTCCTTCCTGGCTCCGGGACCGCCATCGTC
>CAJAYZ010000898.1 GCA_903949225.1 uncultured Planctomycetaceae bacterium | reverse complement strand
TCGAGAGCGCATCGCAGTTGTAGGAATCCTTGACCTTCTCGAGCTGGCGGATGACGGCAGGCTGGGCCACCGCGAACCCGAATCGCAGCCCGGCCAGCGCGTACGACTTGCTGAAGCTGCGGGTGACGATCACCCGGTCGCTTCCGCGGACGAGGTCGAGGCAGTTGGCATCGGCAAAATCGCCGTAGGCCTCGTCGACGACCAGCGCACAGGGGAGACGGGCGGCGAGCGCCGCGACCGCGTCAGGGGGAATGAGTGTGCCGGAGGGGCTGTTGGGATTGGCGATGATCGCCAGACGCACCGGATCGCCGGCGGCGGTGGTGGGGGTGCAGAACTCGGGGCCGAGCAACCAATCGCGCTCGTACGGGATCTCCTCGCAGACGACGCCCTGGATGCCGGCGAGCGTGCGGTAGAGGATGTAGCTCGGTGTCGGCACCCGCAGAGCCCCGCCCGTCCCGACGAAGGTGCGGACGAGGATCGTGAGGAGATCGTCGCTGCCGTTGCCGCAGAGGATCCAGTCGGGATCGACCCCGAGGACTTCGGCCGCTTTTTCGCGGAACCGGTTGGCGACCGGGTCGGGATACTTGGCGAGGGTCCTCCCGGCGAAGAGCGCCGTCACGGCGCCAGCCACTTCCGGCGAGGGAGCGTAGGGATTTTCGTTCGTGTTGAGCTTGATCCACTCCCCTCCCTGCGGCTGCTCCCCCGGCACGTAACCGGCCAGGGCAGCGATGTCGGGGCGGACCAAGGCCGCGGCGCGGTCGGCGGCGGCGGGTGCGTGTGGCGTTGTCATGGGAGAAGTCTACCTCACCCCACGCGGCGCCCTCACGGGCAACCTGCCCTGCAGAATCGCCACGATCGGCACGGGCTCACCCGCCGGTCGGATCGACAGGTGGGCGACGGGCGGCATACTGTCGGCGGCCCGGGCAGCGTTTGCCGTGGCAAGAGTCTCGAATGGGAGCGACAACGTGGACGTTCTTTGGATCGTGCTGGCCGCCGGTGCCGGGGCCTGCTTCGCCGTTCAGGCCTCGGCGAATGCGTCGCTCCGCGCCCATCTCCACAGCCCGCTGTGGGCGGCTTTCTTCTCGATCTGCGGGACGATCGTTACCGCCGTCACGGTGATGCTCATCCTCCGCCCCACGCCCCCGGAGGCAGTGGCGGCCCGGGGGGCCCCGTGGTGGAACTGGATCGGCGGGCCGATGGGAGCGCTCATCGTCCTCTCCGGAGCGGCACTGGCGCCCCGGCTCGGGGCCGCGGCCTTCATCGCGGCGGTCGTCGGGGGGCAGCTGGCCTGTTCGCTCGTCCTCGATCACTTCGGGCTGATGGATCTGCCGCGGCAGGTGGTGACCCCAGGTCGGCTCCTCGGCGTGCTGCTGGTGTTTGCCGGAGTCATCCTCGTGAAGTTTCACTGAACCCTTTGCCCGGCAGCCGACGCCTCTCCCTGCAGCTACCTTGCGGCCGCGTCGATCTGGACGTCGAGCTGCTGACCGACGAAGAGATCGCGGCCCGGCGTGCCATCGGAGGTCGCCGCGGCTTCCGCGTCGTCGACGATCTCGAAGAGCACCTGGAGGACGCGGGTGTCGACCCGCTCGGCGCTGTCGCCGCTGAGATTCTGCTTCGGGGCGACTGTGGGCACGGCGCGGAGGAAACTCAAGCGCACCGGATGCTCGCCGTCGCCGCGGGGATACCCAAGCGCCGGCGCTCCGGGAATGAAGCGGGGGAGATCGTGCTCGTCGATGCTCACCCGGACATGGAGCCGGCTGGTGTCTCCGAACACGACCAGCGGCTTGCCCGGCGGCGTGCCGACAAACTCGCCGGGGCGGACGTCGACTTGGAGGACCGTTCCCGCCACCGGCGCCCGGACGACGAACCTCTCGACTTCCACCCGGGCCAGATCGACCCCCGCGCGGGCCTGCTCGACAGCGGCCGCGGCGATCGCCACATCGCGCTCCCACGCCCCCGAGCGGAGCCGGGCATCCTCGGCCTGCGCCTCCTCAAACGCTGCCTGGGCTGTGTCGTAGGCCTTCCGTCGCTGGATCACCTCCTGCTCAGTGACGACCTTCTGGCGGTGGAGATCCTCGGCGCGGGCGAGCTGATCGCGCTGCGTTTCGGCGGCAGCCTGCGCTCCGCGGACCCGCGCGGCGCTCGGCGGCAGGTCCTCGGGCCTGGGCAGGCCGCGGAGCTTGGCGAGATCCTGTCCGGCGGCCGTGAGGGCGGCTTGGCGAACCTCGAGTTCTGCCCGCTTCCAGCGGTCCTCGAGCCGAAGCACGACATCGCCCGCCGCGACGAATTGCCCCTCGCGAACGGCCACCTCGGCGACGATCCCCGGCACCTCGGCGCAGAGGTGGATGCTCTCCGAGCGGGGCTCGACAACACCGGCTCCGGCCACCGTGCCGGAGAACTGCCGGCGCACGGGTGCGACCGGGGGGAATTGCTCCTCTGGCACCTCATGCGTGTGGGCGAGGTGCCAAAGGAGCGTGCCGAAGCCGAGCATGCCGAGGAGGGGAAGGACGAGGGTGCGGATCATGACTTGGGCCGTGGACTCGGTGTGTGATCAGGAATGGACTGGGGAATGGTGTCGAGGACGATCCGCCCGTCAGCCATCTCGAGGAGGCGGTCGCCGAACTGAAGGACGCGGGAATCGTGGGTGACCACGATCACGGTCCGGTCTGGATGGACCGCGACCGACTTGAGGAGCTCCATCACCGTCTGGCCCGAGTGCGAGTCGAGGGCGGCGGTCGGCTCGTCGCAGACGAGGAGTCGGGGCTCGTGGACGAGGGCCCGGGCGATCGCCACCCGCTGCTGCTGGCCCCCCGAGAGCTGGTTTGGAAAGGCCTTCAATCGACTTCCCAGGCCGACGGCGTCGAGGACGCCCGCGGCCTGCTCGATGGCCCGCTTCCGCGGTTGCCGCGCCACGAGGAGCGGCACGGCGACGTTCTCGGCCGCGGTGAGGGAGGGGAGGAGGTTGTACTGCTGGAAGACGAAGCCGACATTGCGGGCCCGGAAGTCGACGCGCCGGTTGCCGCGGAGCTGGGATTGGGGCGTGCCGAACAGGGTGACGTCGCCCGCGGTGGGGTCGAGGAGGCCGGCAATGATCGAGATCAGCGTCGTCTTGCCGCAGCCACTCGGGCCGACCAGGAGCGTCAGGGCCCCGCACCCGATGTCGACGTCGATCCCGTGGAGGACGCGCGTCCGCGTCTCTCCGCTGCCGAACTCCTTCGCGATCCCACGGCAGGCCACCCCCACGGCCGGCAGTGGGGCCGGGGAATCGGGCACAAGGGAGTGGACCGCAGCAGGCATGGCAATCATCCGCGGAAGACGACGGCAGGCTCGAGGAGGAGCACCCGCCGCAGGCTCATGAGACTTGCAAACGTGATGATGGCGACGACGACGCCGGCGGTGCCGATGGCCACCTGCCAGGGGATGTTGATGCCACGGAGATCGGGGAGGGCCCGGCCGGAGATTTCGAAGAAGGCCACCGCCATGCCGACGCCGAGCGAATAGCCGACGGCGCCGATGATGGCCGCCTGGAGGAGCACCATGCCGATGAGGCGCCGGTTGTTGACCCCCATCGCCTTGAGGGCGCCGAAGTGGCGGAGGTTTTCGAGCGTGAACAGGTAGAACGTCTGCCCGGCGATGGCGGCACCGACGATGAAGCCGAGCACGATCGTGATCCCGAAGTTGACCGGGATGCCGGTGTTGGCAATGTAGTAGTTGATCGTCTGCCAGACGAACTGGTCGTACGTGAGGGCCTCGAAGCCGGTGGCCGCCTTGATCCTGCGGCAGGCCTCGGCCGGCGTCACCCCCGCCACCGGGGCGCCGACGACGAACGACAGTTGCTTCCGCTCCCGGGCGATGAACTGGGTCGCCTGGGAGTAGGTGGCGACGACGACCGGAAAGGATTGGAACGGCGCCGAGGTCTCGCAGATGCCGACGATCACGGCCCGCCGCTCGTTCATCTCGATTTCCCGGCCGAGTTGGAGCGGTTCGCCGGGCCAGAGCGATTCGTGCCCCGCCTTGTCGATGAACACCGCCGAGGGCCTGCGGAGATCGGCGAGGTCGCCCATGAGGATCGTCCGCGGCGCTCCGACGAAGCTGTGATCGTCGACGCCCAAGAGGATCACCTGCCGGAAGATCCCGTCAGGACGGCGGGCCCGGGCCACCCCTTTGTAGAGGCGCACCGCCCAGTCCATTCCCTCCACGCCGCGGATTCGGTGGACGGCGCCGTCGGCGATCGGTTCGATCTCGTCGGCATTCTGCTGGTGGCGGTCGGTGACCCACACGCTCGCCTCGCGGACGTCGCGGAGGGGATTGGCGGTGCGGCTCATGAGGCCGACGAAGATCGAGGCCTGCTGGGTGATGAGGAGCACCCCGAAGGCGACGCCGAACACGGCGCCGAGATACTTGGCGGTGTCGCCGTTGAGCATCTTCCAGGCGACCCAGTTCATCGTGGCACCGTCTTTCTTGTCCCGGCCGATGGTACGGCCGACGGCCCGACGATAGTCGGCCCGCGGCCGAGTGCGGCAAGCGAAAAGCGGGTGATGTGGTCGGCGAGGAAATCGACGTCGAGCGCGTCGTGCTCCGCCTCGCCCATCAAGAGGCGGACGACGGGACGGTGGACGGCGTAGAAAAGCACCTGCGAGACGACGCTGAAGCCGACGGGCCAGCCATCGTGCGACATCCCCGAGACACCGGGACTGATCTGTTCGAGGATCTCACGGAGCGTCTCGGCGAGCGGGCGGATGTAACGCTTCAACACCTCCGCCGCGGCGGTGGTCGGATGGGCCATTTCGCGAAGCATCAGCGCGTTGTGCCACCGCGGCCGATCGGGATCTCCCTGAGCGGCGAGCATGCCGCTGATGAAGCCATGGAGTCTGGCTTCCGGTGGCAACGAGGGGTCGGCTGCTTGGAGAGTCTGCCGAGACTCGCTGCACTGGGCCTGCTCGAGGCAGGCGACATAGAGCGACTGCTTGTCACCGAAGTGGTAGTTGATGGCGGCGATATTGACGCCGGCATCGCTGCAGATGTCGCGGACGCTCGCCCCCTCGAAGCCGCGTTCGGCAAAGGCCCGCCCGGCCGCATCGATCAGCCGCCCCCGCGCGTCTTCGGCCATCCCCCATCTCCCGAGGGCCCCACGTGGGGGCGATTCGTCTCCGGAAACGCCTGCCAAGTTAGCGGCTTGAAAATTCAAACGTTTGTTTGAAACAATCGACTGTTTGGCCGCAAAAATTAAGCGGCGGGCGAGAGGACGGAGTCGACCAGTGGAAAGTTGGGGGGATCGGATGGGAAAAATTGGAAGCTAGCGTGCTGTGCAGTCCGACCAATTTGCGATCCATCGCTGTTTGGTCGTGACCATTTTACGATCGACCTCATCATGGACAGGATGACCACCGACCAAGAAATCGATCGTCCAAGCGTTCCCAGGGAACGAATCCACGACGCGATGCACGATCGGCATCTGCGCGAAGATCGCCAAATGACGTTCGTCGCTGGCCTCGTCGTCCCGGCGCGGAGCTTTCTCTCGCAACTCCTCTGACGCGTGGGATCGCGTGCCGGAGCGCGGGGAGAGACCTCTTCGAAGCCTCCATGACGCTCGGACGGTCGCGTTACGAACCGACCGCTACGCCACTTCCCAGCCGCTCCGATATTCCTTCGAGAGCCAGCCGTTGGCGGCTTCGTCGTTGGTGACCCTCCCGGTGGACGGGTCGTAGTCGATGGCGAGGCCGGCCCGGTAGGCGACATTCCCGAGGAGCACCGTCTCGGTGAACGGGGCGGCGTAGGAAAAATCGCTCCCCGTCCGCGACCCGGTCTTGCAGGCCGCGATCCACTGGGCGTGGTGGCCGGGGGAATCGGGGAGCGACGGTGCCGGCGCGACGAAGTCCTGGAAGCGATCCTCGGGGAGGAGCTTCGGGTGGCCGTCGTGGGCGATCGCGATCCGCCCCTTCTCCCCGACGAACAGCGAGCCGTTCATCGGGATTTCCGCGGCGATCGCCGCCGGAGGCTGCGCCTCCCCCTCGTACCAATGGAGCGTCACCGGCCCGCGGTCACCGCGCGGGCCGAAGGCAAACGTCGTCTCCATCCAGGTCGGGGCGCTCTCGGATTGCGGCGGCGGGCCTTTCGACTCGACGCGGACCTTCCCGCCGAGCTCGAGCCCCCAGAAGGCCGGGTCGGCCAGATGGATCGCCATGTCCCCCACTGCGCCGCAGCCGAAGTCCCACCAGCCGCGCCACTTGAAGGGGACGTAGGCTGGGTCGTAGGGGCGCTTGGCCGCGGGCCCGAGCCACAAGTCCCAGTCGAGATTCGCCGGCACGGTCTGGCCCCCCTCAGGCGCCTCGATCCCCTGCGGCCACCACTTCCCGGGCCGGCGTGACCTCCCCGGCCGGCGTCGTGGACCTGGATGTGGCCAACGGCGAGGGCAACGCCAACGCCTGCGCCTATCTGCGCGCCTCCATCTACGCGCCAATTGGGCGCAACAACGCCACCATGACGGCGTCCTGCGCTTCCGGCGTCAAGGTGTGGTTGAATGGGAAACTGATCATCGCCAGGAATGAACCCGGCACGCACACGCTCGGCGGCTCAGCCGAACTCGGCGTCATCAACCAAGGCTGGAACACCATCCTAATCAAGGACAACCAGGACCACGCCCCGTGGCTTGCCAAAACGCAGGGCGATGGCAATTTCTGGGTCAAGTTCGGGACCGTTGCCAGCGGT
>CAJAYZ010000897.1 GCA_903949225.1 uncultured Planctomycetaceae bacterium | reverse complement strand
ATCTGCTTCTCCCCCGACGAGAAGCGGCTCTATGTGGCGCAGTCCGATCCGCAGGCGCCGATCTGGAAGGTGTTCAACGTTCAAGCCGACGGCACGCTCGATGCCGGCAAGACCTTCTTCGACGGCACGAAGCTCTTCAAGGAGCGGAAGAAGGGCCTTCCCGACGGCCTCAAGGTTGACTCCGCCGGGAACGTCTTTGCCACCGGCCCCGGCGGCGTCCTCGTCATCGCCGCCGACGGCACCCACCTGGGAACAATCCTCACCGGTCAGGCGACGGCCAATTGCGGCTTTGGCGATGATGGCAAAACGCTCTACATGACCGCCGACTCCCACCTCTGTCGGGTCAAGCTTTCGACCACCGGCCCCCTCCCTGGTCCTTGATACCAGCACCGACGCCCCCGAACCCCTCGATGCCCGTGCCCACGACATCATCCGCCGACGACTCACCCTACCGTCCCTGGCAGGGTTTCGCGGTTCGTGTCGCAGTCATCGGTATCGAGGCTTGCATCCTCGCAAGCCTGTTTGGGGGGACGCTTCGCGCCCTTCGCAACGACCTCGAGGATGCCACCGGCTTCAACCGGTGGCGGGCCGTCGGCCTGGCACTTGCCGCGATCCTCCTGTTCCACGCGCGACGCCATCTCCCCGCCTACCGCTCGTCACTGTTTTCACCCCGGCTCCTCGCGGCCAACGGGCTGGCATTCGTCGCCCTCCTCGCCTGCCTCGGCGGCGTGTCGGTCGGCGCGATCGAGCCGATCCTCGGGCCTCACGGGCAGCTCCTCCTCGCGATGGCGTTGGCCTCTGCCTGGCTGGCGTCGGTCGTGGCGATCTGGGTACCGCAGGCAGCCGACGCTCGGCCGATCCTCAGTGGACTCGCCTGCATCACGGCAGTTTTATGGGGCATGGTCCATCTCGAGGGCGTCACCAAGCTGCTCTGGGACATCAGCGGCGGGCCGACTGTCGATCTCGTCGAGTTCTTGCTTGCCCCCTTTGCCGGTGGGCCTGTGGTCAGGCCGGAGCCTTTCGTCATCGGCACCGCAGACTTTCAGGTGCATATCAAAACGGAGTGCGGCGGATTCCAGGGCATCGGGCTGATCACCATGATGCTTACCGGCTACCTGTGGTGGTTTCGCCGGATCCACCGCTTCCCGCAGTCGTTCCTGCTGTTCCCGATCGGCATTCTCCTCAGCCTCACGGCCAACGTCCTGCGGATCACGGCGCTGATCCTCGTTGGCATCTGGATCGATCCGAAGATCGCCGTCGACGGCTTCCACTCCCAAGCGGGCTGGATCACGTTCCTCGTCGTCGGGCTCGGCATGATCTGGGTCGCCCAGCAGATGCGGTTTTTCACGATCGCCCCCCCGACTGATGACGGGCTGCCGACGGGAGAGGGCGACGACGCCGATCGAGCGGCCGTGGCGTTCCCGGCGACGACGCTCGCCCCCGCACCCAGCGGCGCGCCAGGCATCTTCCACGGGCCGTCCACCGTAGCCTGCCTGCTCCCGTTCCTTGCTCTCACCGCCGTCACGATCCTCACCCAGGCCTTCACCAGCGGCTTCAATTATCTCTATCCGCTCCGGGTGATCGCGGTCGCGGCGGTGCTCTGGTCGCTCCGCCGCCACTATGCTCCCCGCCCCGAGCCGATCTCGATCGTGGCTGTCGCCATCGGCGTGCTCACGTTTCTCGTCTGGATGGCGCTCGCTCCCGGCTACGGCCTCGAGGATCCGGAGAAGGTCGCCGCCATGGACCCGGCCCAGCTCGGCCAGCCTTCGGCCCTGCTCTGGCTGTTGTTCCGCGTGGCGGGATACACGATCACCGTGCCGATCGCCGAAGAGCTCGTCTTCCGCGGGTTCCTCGCTCGCCGCCTCATCGACGATGACGTCGAGCGGGTGCCGGTGGGGACATTCACCTGGCTGTCGTTCCTGGCGTCGTCGCTCGCCTTCGGCCTGATGCACGGCGCAGATTGGCCCCGGGCGACGCTCGCAGGGGTAGCCTTCGCGCTGGCCCTCTACCAGCGCCGCCGCCTCTCCGACGCGATCGTGGCCCACGCCACGATCAATGCCTGCCTGGCCGGCTACGTGATCGCCACCGGCTCCTGGACGGAGTGGGGCTGATCCACTGAAAAGGCGTGGGATAGCGGGTGAAGCGGTTCCGCCCCTGCAACGAGCCTGCCGCCGCGACACGCTGCCCCATCCGAGGGCCGCGTTTTCAGTCCCCACGGCGTATACTCTCACGTATGATCCACACTCCGACGCCCGCCCCGTCCGAGCCCGTGCCTGCAACCGATGCCCCGCCTGCGCAGGCTGAGACGTCGGCCATGCTGGAGGCGCGGCGGCGGCATCAGCAGCACCGCGCCTTCGCCATGACGCCGCGTGAACGGCTCGCGGCCATGGACGCGATCATCCGCTCGTCGTGGGAGGTCCTCCGAGCCAATCCTGCCGCGCTTGCCCACTTCCATCGGCGCAACCACCGCAAGCGGGCGATCCCGGCCGCGGAGTGAATCCCATGGCACCCGATCGAGGACTCCTCACGATCCTTGCGCGATACGGTGTTCCCTTCGTCATCATCGGGGGCCACGCGGTCAACTACCACGGTCACCTCCGCGCAACCGAGGACACCGACATCCTCTGGCTGCGGACGCCCGAGAACGAAGCCCGTC
The DNA here is from genome assembly GCA_903949225.1 of uncultured Planctomycetaceae bacterium. Classification (GTDB taxonomy): domain Bacteria; phylum Planctomycetota; class Planctomycetia; order Pirellulales; family UBA1268; genus QWOP01. The sequence goes on along the minus strand of CAJAYZ010000897.1, from coordinate 995 downwards.
TGGTTGCGGCACTCGGGGAGATCGAGGCCGAATGGATCGGTGACGAACTCGATCCGGCCACCGGGATCGAGCGGACACACCCGGTGACGGCGGCCTTCGTCCGTGCGAAGCCTTTGATGATGCTCTGCACGTCGATGGGATATCTCGATCTGTTCGATTACGTTCCGGGAATACCCGATGCCTCGGTTGAAACGCTGATCAGATCGGCGTGCGAAATGGATGGATTCCGCTACGTCTCCCTCGCCTGGCTGAGGCGGCTCAAGAGCGCGTCAGGACGCCCGCGCGATATCGCCGACCTGGAAAACCTTCCGATGGCGGACTGACAAGAGGGATCGGGGTGATCTCCCCCCCTCACTCCCAGGCGAAGAGGCGGAGCCGGTTGCCGTCGGGATCGTGGGTGACGATCTCCGTAAAGCCTTCGGGATTCGGGGGTGGTTCTTGGATCTCCGCGCCTGCCATCCGCAGCCGGTCGCGGCAGGCGGCCAGGTCGGCAACTTCGAAGCCGAGACTCCAGCGGGGGCTCGCCGGAGGAGCCTCCGGTCGCTCGAGGATCGCAAGCCTCGCTGTGCCCGCCTGGAGGAGGGCGTAGCCGTCGTCGAGGGCGCGGATCAGCACCCGCAGGCCGATGACATTCCGATACCACTCGACGAGCTCCCCCCACCGCGCCGTGCGCAGTTCGATCGAGAACAACTCCGGGGGACCATGGGGGCGCACGGGTGCTGGCATGCCTCGGGGGGCCGGAAGACTCGATTCGACCCGCGGGTTGTACCCGGCGAAACGGCAGCCGGAACAGCGCGCTTGCGGCAGAAACCGCGTTCGGAGGGAAAAAGCCCTGAAACAGCCCCGTCCGACTGCTCTTCTCGATTTCCAGGCCACACCGGACAATTCCCGCTCCCTCCGTCACTCCCCTCTCTTTCTCCCGGTCGAGCATGCCGCCAGTCCCCCCCGCCCCCACCGCTGATCCCGCCACAGGCCCTCTCCAGACCCGCGGCAGT
>CAJAYZ010000896.1 GCA_903949225.1 uncultured Planctomycetaceae bacterium | reverse complement strand
TGAAGAACATCGAACTTGATCATGGCAGGTTCCTCGTGGAGCGGATCCGGCGGATGAGGGCATTGGTGGAGCTGTCGTGGCGGAGCTCAGGGGAAACGGGACTCTCGAGCTCGGGAAGGATCCGCCCTGCGAGCACCTTGCCGAGCTCCACGCCCCACTGATCGAAGCTGTTGATGTTCCACACCATCCCCTGCGTGAACACGCTGTGCTCGTAGAAGGCCACGAGCGAGCCGAGGATCGCGGGGGTGAGGCGATCGTAGAGGATCGTGCTCGAGGGAATGTCGCCCGGGAACTCCCGATGGGGGACGAGTCGGGCCGGTGTCCCTTCGGTGGCCACCTCTTCGGCGCTCTTTCCGAAGGCAAGCGCCTCGGCTTGGGCAAGCATGTTCGCCAACAGCATCGCCTGATGGCGTCCGAGGGGGTTGAGCGAATGCACCGCGCCGAGGAAGTCGCACGGGATCCGGTGGGTGCCCTGATGGATGAGTTGATAGAAGGAATGCTGTCCGTTGGTACCCGGCTCTCCCCACACCACCGGGCCGGTGGGGCATTCGACGAGCGTGCCGTCGCGTTGCACCCGCTTTCCGTTGCTCTCCATCGAAAGCTGTTGGAGGTAAGCAGGGAAACGTTTCAGGTATTGCTCGTAGGGAAGGACTGCCATCGTCTCGCAGCCGCACAGGCTCGTGTTCCAGACCGTCATCAAGCCGTGGAGCGCGGGGAGATTCCGCTCGAACGGCGTGGTGAGGAAGTGCCGGTCCATGGCGCGGAATCCGCCGAGCATTTCCCGAAACCGCTCCGGCCCGATGGCGAGCATCGTGGAGAGCCCGATGCTCGAGTCCATCGAGTAACGCCCCCCCACCCAGTCCCAGAAGCCGAACATGTTCGCGGGATCGATCCCAAACGCCGAGACCTCCTTGGCATTGGTGGAAACAGCCGCGAAATGACGGGCCACCGCTGTGGAGTCGCCGCCGCAGGCCGCCACAAGCCACTCCCTGGCACTGCGGGCGTTGGTCATCGTCTCCTGCGTGGTGAAGGTCTTCGAGGAGACGATGAAAAGCGTCGTGCGGGCATCGAGTCCGGCCGTGGCTTCGCTGAAATCAGTGCCGTCAACGTTGGAGACGAAGTGGAACTCGATGTCGTCGGTGGCGAAGTGGCGGAGGGCCTCGTAGGCCATCACCGGCCCGAGGTCAGATCCGCCGATCCCGATGTTCACGACCGTGCGGATCCGCTGGCCAGAATGGCCGACCCAGCGACCGTCGCGGACGCGCTCGGCAAACCCGGACATCCGCCCAAGCACCTCCTGGACATCGCCGGTCACGACGTGGCCGTCGACGGCGAAGGTGTCGCCTGGGGCGGATCGCAGCGCCACGTGGAGAACGGCTCGCTCCTCGGTGGTGTTGATCCGCTCGCCGCTGAACATCCCCTCGATGCGGCGGCGGAGATCGACCTGCTCTGCGAGTTCCACGAGCAAACGGAGCGTGTTGTCGTCGAGAAGTTGTTTGGAGTAGTCGAAATAAATCCCGCACGCCTCGGCCACGAAGCGCTCTCCGCGGCCGGGATCGGCGGCAAACATCGATCGCAAAGCCTGACTCGCCGGCAGACCTCGACGATTGGCAACCAGGCCGGTCCAGGCGGGCAGATCGAGGAGCGACAGCTTCGGCACGGGAGGACTCCAAGACACCAAAAAAAGCGGGAAAAACGATGCCGTCATGCTACCAGTCGCGGAGGAACTACACCGGCGAGGACAGTTTCGCGTCTGAAAAAAACCAAGCCAAAAGCCGCCGACGGCTAAAAGGGACCCGCGAGGAGCCCGTCTGAGGCCCGCAGGCGACCGATCAGCCACCTTGGTGTCGTTCCCGAGAGGGGGATGGCGGGAGAACAAAATTGCCGTAATTCAGCCTAAAAACGAGGAAAACAAAGAAATCCAGGCAGTCGCTTGACGCTCGCCAGGAAATCGCCTAACCTTCCCCCAGTCGTGCGGCCGATCTGACAGAGCCAGTTTTGGAACTGGACGTCGGATTGGTTCCCGCCGAATGGCTCGTGATCTCCGGATCCCTGCCGCTGACTGGTACGATTGATGGTGAGGCCGTTTGCCCGCCAAGCAATCCGATGCCGCAGTGGTCGTGATGGGGTTCAGGACGCTGATCATGGGTTGAGGCCCGTTTCGGATTCTTAGCTTTTGTGGCTATTTTTCCGGATCGAACCTCTGTCCATGGCAGTCATGCCTGAACAGGTCATGAGCCGATCGCGGTGGCGTCGCCTTCATTCGTGAGGGTGGCGATACCATTGCGGTCGGCTTGTTTTGTTCTTTGACAATTTGGTCGTGGTAATTGGCATCTTGAAAGAATGCCGTAAGGTCCTGTCTACGGACAGGAATGCTGCGGCGTTCTCCCAAGGCAATAGCGTGCCGCTCTGAGTTGCTTCGGCAAGTCAAGCGGTGACGCAGCGAGAATACGTTACTACCCCAGGTGGTGTCGGCGCGCTTGCCGGCGAGGATCTGGGGTTGAGTAGGTGAAACGCGAAGAGTGATGCCCGTCTTCTCTTCTGGTTCCGGTTGGCTTCGGCTGGTCGTTGCTGGGAGGGTCTGCGAGCACTCGATTCGGGTGGTCAAGCTACTAAGGGCGCATGGGGGATGTCTAGGCATCAGGAGGCTTTGAAGGGCGCGGAAGACTGCGATAAGCCCGGGGGAACCGTCAAACAGGTGATGATCCCGGGATTCCTGAACAGACCGTGTCTGAATACATAGGACACGAGTAGCGAACGCGGAGAACTGAAACATCTCAGTATCCGCAGGAAAAGAAAGAAAAATCGATTTCCTCAGTAGC